>CANFCA010000237.1 GCA_947445045.1 Gallionellaceae bacterium | reverse complement strand
TTGGCGATTGAGGCGGGTGACAGTATCCGTGCAGCGGCGCGGGCAGCGGGATACAGCGAACGCGAAACCTTCATCGCCGAGCAGCATTTCAAGTGGGCAGAGTTGAAAAACAGTACGCAAAGCCTGTCGTTGTTCGCGGATAAAAAAGTCATCGACATCCGCATTCCGACAGGCAAGCCCGGCGTGGAAGGCGGGCAAGCATTGCAAGATTACGTGACCAATTTAAGCCCCGATATTCTCACGCTGGTTACCTTGCCCAAGTTGGATAGCACCGCGCAAAAAAGCAAATGGTTTGCCGCACTGCAACAACACGCTGTGGTCATCGCCACCAATGACGTACCTCGCAACGCCCTACCCGCTTGGCTTGCGGGGCGACTAAAACGCCAAGATCAAAGCACCGATAAAGCCACGCTGGAATTTTTGGCGGATCGCTGCGAAGGGAATTTGCTCGCCGCGTTTCAAGAAATTCAAAAACTCGCGCTGCTATTTCCTGCGGGTGAATTGTCGTTCGAGCAAGTTAAAGATGCCGTAACCGACGTGGCGCGCTATGACATTACCAAGCTTGCTGAAGCGATGTTAACGGGCAACGCGGCGCGCTTCGTGCGCATCCTCGATGGGCTGCGTGGCGAAGGAACGGCTACCGTGTTGGTGCTATGGGCGATGGCTGAAGAAATACGCAAACTGGGCAAAGTGCTGCAAGCCATGCAGCGCGGCGCGAATGTCAGCAACGCCATGCGCGATGCCCGTGTGTGGGGCGCGAGCACCAGCTTGATCGAAAATGCCACGCGCCGCTTCAAATTACCTGCGGTTAAGAATGCCATCCGCCACGCCGCGCTGCTCGACAAAACCATCAAAGGTTTGCGTCAAGGCGATGTGTGGGATGAGTTGATGCAGTTGGGATTAAGGTTTGCTAAACTACATTAGGCAATAATCAATGAGAAGATGGTACACAATTTTTCTATGCAATCAGCTTATTCAATGGTGCGCAAAAGAGCATCGGTCTAAAGAATAAAAAATTCCAAGTACTGGCAAAATCAATCTCGGTGATTTAGTGCGGAATCGACGACAGTATGTCTTCTATATGGCTGACGAGTATGAAATTATTACTAAAAAGACTGGTGTGCCTTATGTTGTAGTTGGAAGTGGTGTATACAAATTTCATGAGCATTCAAGTGACCCTAGAGAGCCTAGCATATTCAAAAAGTTTGATAATTTCATAAGGCTTGTTGAGTGGTGTACGGAAAGGCAATTCGTCGTTGCAATAGACCTTTCCATGCGCAAGGATAAACACTATGAAGAGATTCGTATAGGTGACATGACATCTGAGCAATACAAAAATTGGATTTATTTGCTTGATGTGCATGAAAGGAGCGTAGGACTCGTGCTAAGTAAATATCTAAATGGAGTCGTTCTTGAGTTTATTAATTGGCAAATAATGAAATTGACACAAACTGCCGACACTTGCGCCCAAGCGAAGTAAGGTGGGCAGGGTACTTTCTGTCCACCCTGAAAAACTAAAGCACACCTTAAAAAATGAACGACATTTTATTAGTCATCACCAATCTCCCCGACGCAGCATCTGCCGCCAAGCTCGCGCAGCAGTTGATCGAAGCCCGTGCTGCCGCTTGTGTGAACCAACTCGCACCCTGTATCTCAACCTATCACTGGCAAGGTAAAATCGAAACCGTGACGGAAGTGCCGCTGCTCATCAAGACCACTCAAGCAGCTTATCCGCGACTTGAAAAACTCATACGGGCGGCGCATCCTTACGAACTACCTGAAATTATCGCTGTCCCAGTGACCATCGGCTTACCCGCTTATTTGGATTGGGTGGCGGCTGAAACAAGTGAATAGCCATGCGTTTTTCGTTAAGTGAGCCTCTGCTAGAATGACTCCCCATGGAATTTGAGAGCGATCCAGCGAAGGCGGCACAGAATCTGAAGAAGCATAGAGTGAGCTTTGAGGAGGCTGCGTCAGTGTGTGGCGATCCGATGGCTTATACTTTTGCTGACCCAGACCATTCGGTGGGCGAAGAACGTTGGCTTATGTTTGGCTTGTCACGTATGAGTCGAATGCTCGCAGTTATTTACACGTATCGGCGCGGGAAATATCGCATCATCAGTGCGCGGCTTGCAACAAAGAATGAAAGGAAAATATATGAAGAAGAATGAAGAAATGCGCGTTGAATATAAGCGCGAAGACTTGGGCAAAGGTGTGCGTGGAAAGCATTTGGCGGAGTTTAAGAAAGGCAGCAATCTGGTGTTGTTGACCCCTGAGCTATCTAAGATTTTCCCCACCAATGAGGCGGTTAACGCCGCGTTAATTTCGTTGATTGGTATCGCGCGTTCTGCCACCAATCTAACCTCGCCTCCTAGCGCACGCGCTACCAAGCGGCGCACTGCGTAACGCCCCCGATATGTCTCGCTCGCTTAATACAATTTTTCGGGGTGTTCTACTGCTACTTTTTTTAAGCACTCCTTTTGCTCACGCTGGCTTTTTGGATAACCTATCCAATATGGGTGGAACGAAGCAACCTAAATTTTTGCCGCCCGACGAAGCCTTTCAGTTAAAGCTCGTGGCGCGTGATGCGCACACGCTGCAAGCCAGCTTCACCATCACCGAAGGCTATTATTTGTATCGTGACAAAATCAAATTGTCGAGCAAAGACAGCGCAATCAAGATTGCGCCAAACTTGCCGCAAGGCGACATGAAAAACGACCCGAATTTCGGTCCGACTCAGGTATTCCATCATTCTTTCCAAGCGGATGCTACGCTGGAAGGCAAATCTGATGCGGCTTCCAGCATCACGGTAGATGCCGTGTATCAAGGCTGTAGCGAGCAGGGTTTGTGCTACCCGCCTATCAATAAAACACTGGTGGTGGATTTAACACCTGCGTCTTTTACTGTCGCGCCAAGTACCGCTACCGTCAACACAGCACCTGCTCAATCTTCGGTTGCGCCATCTGAAAACGAAAACTCCAAGATTGCGCAATTGTTTAAGAGTGGTAATTTCTGGCTCATCGTTTCGTTTTTCTTCGGGGCGGGATTGTTGTTATCCCTGACTCCATGCGTGTTTCCGATGATTCCTATTTTGTCTGGCATCATCGTCGGGCGTGGTCACAAAATCACTCACATGCACGCTTTCATGCTGTCGCTAGCTTATGTTTTAGGCATGGCAATTACTTATGCGATTGCGGGTGTAGCTGCAGGGCTTTCCGGGGATTTGATTTCTAACGCGCTGCAAACCCCGTGGGTATTGGGCAGTTTCGCGGCGGTCTTCGTAGTGTTGTCGCTATCGATGTTTGGCTTTTATGAATTGCAAATGCCGACTGCGTTGCAAAGCAAACTGACTGACACCAGCAACAAATTGCACGGTGGACATTTGGGCGGCGTGTTTGTGATGGG
>CANFCA010000236.1 GCA_947445045.1 Gallionellaceae bacterium | reverse complement strand
TCGAAACATCACGCAACGAACTTGCGCTAAATCATCCTTGAGCGAAAAATAAAAATGACCTGAAGCAGCCTTCACCAAATTAGAAATTTCACCACTCACCCACAACAAAGGCACGTTACTTTCCAGTAACTGCTTGATTGCAAGATTGAGTTCGGATACACGCAAAACGCAACTTTTATTTATTAAATTTTTTTCAGAATTCATCTTGACAACCTAAAATAATCCACAAGCCCAGACAATTCGCTAGTCTGCACCGACTAGTCCCGTCACAAAAACTTAAACTTACAGCAAGCATTTGTTTTTAAATAGTATTTGTATCATGCATAATTTAAGCAAGCTAGGCAGAAGCCATATAAAACGCTGCTTTAAACCACCTAGTCGCTACTTCATCCACAAAGTTATCCACAGAATTTGTGGGTAAAGAAAAATATGCTTTCAGTAGGGTGACTTAGCAGAATGTCGCTAAGCATTTCCTTAGAGTTGTTGCTCAACTAAGTGCAACACGCTACAGTTGCGACCTGTTAATTTAAGCACATTCAGGGAGTTCACGTGATTGCAATCGTACAAGCGGCTGGTTGGCCGATTTGGTTTTTAATTTTTGCTTCTATCATTGCCGTTGCTTTAATCATTGAACGCTTGCGTTATTTGCGCAGCAGCCACATCACCCCGCCTGATTTATTGAATCAAGTGGTCAGCGAATTGGGGCAACATGAAGTCAACGACAAGATGTTGGCCAAGCTGCAAGCGAACTCTCCATTGGGACAAATTTTTGCAGCGGGCTTGAAGAACATGAAGAACTCGCCTCAAGTAACCAAAGAAGCGATTGAAGAGACAGGGCGTGCGGTGACGCATGATCTGGAACGCTTTCTTACTACACTCGGCACAATCGCTTCCATCAGCCCATTACTTGGTTTGTTCGGCACGGTGGTTGGCATGATTGAAATTTTTGGTTCACAGACTGCGGTGGGCAACACGCCAGCAATACTCGCACATGGTATCTCCGTGGCGCTATACAACACCGCATTCGGGCTGATTGTCGCCGTTCCCAGCATGATTTTTTATCGCCATTTCCGCTCTAAGGTGGATAGCTTAACGGTTGAGATGGAGCAACAGTCCATCAAGCTGGTTGAAGTTTTGCACGGTCAACGTACTCGCTAAACCAAGATGAATTTCCAACGTGGTCGTACTCGTGAAGAGCCGGAAATCAACCTGATTCCGATGATAGACGTGTTGCTGGTCATCCTGATTTTTATGATGGTGACTACCAGCTATGCGAAGTTTTCAGAACTGCAAATCAACCTGCCTCAAGCGGGGGGGGTATCTGCCGCCGAGCAAGTGAAACCAATCACCGTTGCGGTGGATGCTTCACAACACTACGCCATCAACAATCAAACAGTGACTAACAGTGAAGTGGATTCATTGGCAGCCTCGCTTAAAAGTGCTGCAGGCGATCAAACCGACCCGACTATCGTCATCAACGCCGACGCAAAGGCTACGCATCAATCGGTCATTAACGTGATGGAAGCGGCACGTCGCGCAGGCTATGGCAAGATTACTTTCACTACACAAAACCAGCCAAAATAACGAGACTCTCTAACGTGAACTGGCTGGAATACCTCTGGTATCGCGTCACCCCGCCGCACCTGATTTTATATCCCCTGAGCTTGATTTTTCGCATGCTGGTCAGTGTGCGAAAAACCCTGTATCGCAGCGGCATTTTATCTAGTCAAAAATTACCCATACCCGTCATCATCGTCGGCAACATTAGTGTGGGTGGCACTGGCAAGACACCGCTCACGCTTGCATTAGCGCAACAGTTGATTGAACAAGGTTGGCATCCGCTAATTGTCAGTCGTGGTTATGGCGGCTCGGCACAGCAACCCCAACATGTGACCGCAACTAGTGATGCACAGCAAGTGGGTGATGAACCATTACTGATGGCACGACGCGAATTGTGTCCGGTATGGATAGGTCGAGATCGTGCAGCCACCGCGCAGCTGGCGATGCTCGCTCATCCGCAATGTGATGTGGTGGTGTGTGACGATGGCCTACAACACTATCGATTGCAACGTGATGTGGAAATCGTTGTCGTTGATACCCATCGGGGTAATGGCAATGGCTGGCTGCTTCCGGCTGGACCATTGCGTGAGCCCATCTCGCGTTTGAAAACAGTTGATGCTGTGGTGGTCAACGGTGAGCCTGTACCTGCGGGTCAATATCTAATGCAACTGAGCGGTAAAGTTTTTTATAATCTACTCAATCCCAAACAAACAGCGTTGCCTGCTGATTTCCAATCGCTCAACAACCATGCGGTAGCAGGCATTGGCAATCCAAAACGCTACTTCGACCATCTAAAAACGCTCGGCATTAACTTTACACCACACGCTTTTCCCGACCATCACGCCTACCTTGCAAACGAGCTGTCGTTTGCCAATTGCGATGCGATACTCCTCACCGAAAAAGATGCGGTAAAATGCGCGGCATTCGCAAACAAAAATTATTGGGTGTTGCGTGTGGATGCCCAAATTGACCCGGCTCTGATTGGCCTCATTACGCGGAAACTCTCTCCTTATGGACGCAAAACTGCTTGATATTTTAGTTTGCCCCTTGTGCAAATCTTCATTGGTCTACCTAAAGGCCACGCAAGAATTAGTCTGCAAAGCGGACCGACTCGCTTTCAAAATAGAAGATGATATTCCTGTGATGTTGGCGGATGAAGCACGAAAATTAACCGCTGAAGAAATAGAAAAAATCTGAAGTGCAAAATCAAATACAAACCCCTCCCAACCTCCCCTTATCAGGGGAGGAGCGCGGACATTCCCCCCTGACAAGGGGGGCTAGGGGGGTTGAAGTTTCCTTCCACGTCGTCATCCCCGCACGCCACGCCTCTACTCGGCTGCCTGGAAAACCGCTGTTATCCATCGCTGGCAAGCCAATGGTAATAAGGGTTGCAGAGCAGGCTGCGCAAAGCGGCGCACAACAAATTTGGATCGCGACCGATCATCAGGCGATTGCCGATGTAGTCAATGAGTTTGGCTTCCAAGCATGCTTAACTAAAGAATCACACGTCAGCGGCACGGATCGCATTGCTGAGGTTGTTGAACAACAAGGCTGGGCGGACGACACCATCGTGGTGAACGTGCAAGGCGATGAGCCGCTGATTCCGCCCGCACTGATACGTGCCGTTGCTGAGCATCTGCATCAACATCCCGAATGCGCCATCGCGACTGCTGCTCATGCCATTCATGATGAAGTGGCAATGCGCAATCCTAACGTGGTAAAAACGGTATTGGATAAAAACGGTAACGCGCTATATTTCAGCCGCGCACCGATACCTTATCCGCGTGATGTATTCAAGGTTTTGTCCTCGCCTGAAGGGCGAGACAACAACCCCCTCTCCCAACGGGGGAGGGTTGGGGTGGG
>CANFCA010000235.1 GCA_947445045.1 Gallionellaceae bacterium | reverse complement strand
GTACTGCTATTGATAGAAGCAAAACGATTTTTCGCCGCCTTCACCGTTAGTCAGCTAGTCACTTACCGCGCAATGCGATTTTCACAGGGAGTCATCCTGTGAAGCATTACGTCAACAATCCAAATCCAAGCACACTGCGCCAAGCATTTAACCGCAGGCTGCTGCTTTTGCTTGTTTTATTCTCTATCGTCATTAGCGGGCTGGTTGCGTTCCTTTACCAAAACCAAACTGAAAAAGTTAATCACGCGGTGATGGACGATCAATTGGCATATTTAGTGCCTCGCATCAAAGATCACCAAGCTTCATTAGACGAAGACGCAAGTAATATAGTCAGCACCCTAGAATGGTCTGGCATGCTCGCCTTGCCAGAGCCACAGCGCGGTGAGAAATTAAAGGAATTTTTTACCGCACAAGCAAGCAGCATGATGTTTGACGGCGTGGTGGTCAGCAATGCTAAAACAGGCCAAGTGTTATACGACTATTGGCCCGCCAAGGACAAACCAGACTGGCAAACTGCCCTGCATGATAGCGATCCACTGTGGTTGGACGATGACCATGATGAATTGTTTTCGCAAATCAAAAAAATAACTCGGATGCCGGATGATGGCATCAATGTGCATTTCTTTAAGGAATGGAATAGCGAGATATTGAAAAGCCTAAGCCCGCCCAATACTCAAATTTTTTTAGCATTGGGCAATCGTCCATTAGTTAGCTCGACAGGCAACGCAGCTCAGCTTTCGTTTCAGCCCAACAAAGATAATTATTTGGAATATGCAATCGATGGAGTTAAGCAGCAAGAGGGCAGCATTGATTTGACTGAAGTGACGATTCGTCCGGGCATGACTTTGCCGCTGAAACTGGTCGCACGCTTACCGCTGCAAAATGAATTCCCTTTATCAACATTGCTCATTGCAACGCTGTCCATCACGTTACTATTTGGCGTTTTGGTATTTATGGTGTTGGGTCACTGGCTGAGAAAAATAGGCAGCAGGTTGAGCGAACTCGCTAATGCAACAATGCATTTCAAAGATCAACAATCCAATGAAATTTCCGCAGAGACAGATCGTTTGTTGCACCATGCGGACGCGGGCGAGGACGACCAAATTAGTCACGTTGCCCAGGCACTCTCTTCTTTGATGTCCTCAGAAGTGCTCCACAGCGAAGAACAACAAGCCTACCTGCAAACCTTGGAATTATTGCAAGATGCAGTGATTGAATTATCCATCGATGGACGATTATTACGTGCTACCGATGCGTGGAAAGCCTTCACTGGCACTACTGAACTAACCTCAGGCAATATCAATAATTGCGTCCATCCCGAAGATAGACCTGAGTTGCTCGAACAAATCAGATCGTTGGCTTATGAGCAAAAAGATCAAATCACCATTCGATTCCGCATCTATCGTCAAAACGATTACAACAAATTTTTATGGGTTGAAGGTCGTTTCGCAGCCGTGATGCAAAACAACAAAGTGGTATGTATCCGAGGCATGGTGCGCGATATCACCACCACTTACACACAAGAGAGTCAAATTAGCCACATGGCATTGCATGACTCACTCACCGACTTACCCAATCGCGTATTGTTAGAAGACCGCATGGACATGGCACTCAGCCGTGCTGCACGCAGTGGACAAAAAGTTGCGCTAGGCTTTATCGACCTTGATCATTTCAAACAAGTGAACGACAACTTCGGTCACAAGGTGGGCGATCTATTACTCAAAGAAGTGTCGGCAAGATTGGGCTCTGCATTGCGTGGCTCGGACACATTGTCGCGCTGGGGTGGCGACGAATTTGTGGTGTTGTGTCCTGACCTTAATACCATAGAGGATGCCAAAGAGATCACGCAAAAACTAACTGCACTCACTCGCGAACATATCACGATTGATGGGACAGATTTCCCGTTCACCTTCAGCGCAGGCTTTGCTATCTATCCGAATGATGCAAGCGACAGTGAGATGTTGTTGGCTCAAGCAGACCGCGCGATGTTCCACGCTAAAGCACAAGGTCGTAATAACATCCAATTTTTTACTGCCATTGCGGATCAAGAATCCGGCAAAGAAGCGTTTTATTTGCAAAGCAATTTAGTGCATGCGGTTAATCACGATCAAATACAGTGCTGGCTACAACCCATCTTTTCAGCCAATACTGGCGCAGTAGTCGGGGTGGAGGCATTGGCTCGTTGGCATGCAGCTGAACATGGCTGGATTGAACCCGCCGTGTTTATCCCTATGGCAGAAAACTTGGGGGTAATTGACAAGCTTGGGCAATCGGTATGGCAGCAAGCCTTCCAGGCGCTCAACAAATTACCAACCGAGCTGCGCTTGTCGATAAACCTTTCCAAGCGACAATTATTTTCCAACACTATCGTAGATCAACTTCTAGAAGACGTTGCTATCGCAAAGATCGAGCCCTCACGCATCATGTTGGAAATTACAGAAAACATCGCACTATCTGAAGTTTTATACGCACGCGAACGAATTGCTGAATTGGATGCAAAAGGCTTTGGTATTTCAATTGATGATTTTGGCGTAGGCTACTCTTCGCTATCACAACTTCACGAGATTCCCGCCAATGAGCTGAAACTGGATATTTCGTTCGTCAAACGTATTCACGAAAAGACTGGCTACAGCATGGCAACAGGAATTATCTCAATTGCTAAATCACTCAACTTAACTTGCGTCGCAGAAGGCGTAGAAGACAGGCGTACAGCCGAATTGCTCACCACAATGGGCGTTGAAATGTTGCAAGGTTTTCATTTTGCCAAACCCATGTCCATTCCCGATTACTTTGCTTGGTTAGCAATTTACGAAAGCGAACAACGCCGCGCTTAAATTGTAGCGTGGTGGCGTAATTTAGGTTTCGAAGCACGCATTCCTTACCGCAAAATCATCACGCATTTTCCAGCAGCAATCTGCATTAAAATACACGCCTCTAACCGTGTACTCCCCCTACCAAAATCTATACGAATTGACTACATGAATCTCATCATTCAATCCACTCGCGCCATTACTCCAACGCAGCTCGATTATTTAGCTGCACTAACTCAGTGCACGCAACGCGAGAAAATCTCTGACCATGCATTTCGTTTAACGAACGCTCAAGCTCACACTGAAGTTGCATCCTACTGTTTTGCTAACCAACTCGATTATGGCTTCGTACCAAACGGCAAGCCGCTGTCTGATTTCGGACTGGTGGTGATGGACATGGATTCCACACTCATCAGCATTGAATGCATAGACGAGATTGCCGACATGCAAGGACTCAAGCCCCAAGTGTCGGCAATTACTGAAGCGGCAATGCGTGGCGAAATTGATTTTGCCGAAAGCCTGCGCCGCCGCGTGGCGTTGCTGCAAGGCTTGGATGAGAACGCATTGCAACGCGTGTATGACGAACACCTGCAGCTCAATCCTGGCGCGGAAATCATGCTGGCTGCAT
>CANFCA010000234.1 GCA_947445045.1 Gallionellaceae bacterium | reverse complement strand
GAAAAATCTGCAACGGTGTTTGTGGACATGTAGAGGCTCGCTAAGGTTGCCGCCATTCTTGTCAAAAAATTGAACAAAGGCAAGCGTATTCAATATATCGTCAAATTTTCATGGTTGTGCTACGGTGACGACCTGAATTTTTTGACGGTTATTAGATGACTGATAGTGATTACATGCAACATGCTTTGGCCTTAGCAAGGCTGGCCGAAGTTGCGGGTGAAGTGCCTGTAGGCGCAGTGGTGGTGAAAGATGGTGAAATTATCGGGCGCGGTTTTAATGCGCCGATTTCGCGTCACGACCCTACTGCACATGCCGAAGTGCAAGCGTTGCGCGATGCCGCTGAACGTATCGGCAATTACCGCTTAGTGGATTGTGAGTTGTTCGTCACCTTAGAACCTTGTCTGATGTGTGCGGGCGCGATGATGCATGCGCGGATTGCACGCGTGGTGTATGGCGCGAGTGATTTCAAAACGGGTGCGTGTGGCAGTGTGTTGAGTGTATTCGCTGAGCAACGGTTGAATCATCACACCTCCGTTCAGGGCGGGGTGTTGGCGGAGGAATGCAGTGCCATGCTGAGTAACTTTTTTGCTCAACGTCGGGCACAGCAAAAGACACAATGAAAATCAATATCTATATTGCGACACAGCAACTTGAATTGTTGGATGATGCTGGTCGAGTGCTTCGTCAATACAAGGTTTCAAGCGCGGCAAACGGTGTGGGAGAAGTGCGTGGCAGTCATTGCACCCCACGTGGTGTGCACGTCATTCGCGCTAAAATCGGCACAGGCTGTGAAGTGAATACCGTGTTTGTCGGTCGTCGTCCCACGGGTGAAATTTATTCACCTGAACTGGGTGCGGCGTTTCCCAATCGCGATTGGATATTGACGCGTATATTGTGGTTGTCAGGCTGTGAAGTGGGGTTTAATCGCTTGGGTGACAACGACACGATGCGCCGTTATATTTACATTCACGGCACACCAGATTCTGTGCAACTTGGTGAGACGGGATCGCATGGGTGCATCCGGATGAGAAATTCAGATTTAATCGAGTTGTTTGATTTCGTGTCAATAGGGACAACAGTCGAAATTATTGAGGGAGACGCTACATGAGCAATTCTTTTACTGTCAGTTTAATCACTTGGCACGATGGGCATCCGCTACTTAAATCTATACGCGAAAATGTGTTCGTGGTTGAACAAGGTGTTCCGGCAGAATTAGAGTGGGACGGTTTGGATGAAGGCGCGAGACACGCTTTAGCGATTAGTCATCAGGGCAATGCCATCGGTTGCGGCAGGATGTTGTCCAACGGACACATTGGTCGTATTTCAGTTCTGCCGCAATGGCGCAAACAAAAGGTAGGGACGGCGATTATGGAGGCTTTACTTGCTTATGCGCGTAATCACGACTATCAAAATGTTGATGTTGATGCGCAAACTCACGCGATTCCTTTCTATCGGAAATTTGATTTTTCAGAGCATGGCGAAGTGTTTATGGATGCGGGGTTGCCGCATATCAAAATGGCATTGAGTCTTTAAGGGCTAGGAAGATCGTACGGTAGCGACAAAAATTTTAATGCTGCGCCCTGCAAAGATTTCAAATGTATCGTTTGGGTTGCTTGGCTAGTTATTTGCACAACTGCTAACACGTCATAGCCACCAGATGGCGCAGGGGCGGCATTTACAATCATTCCACTAGATTGCTCATCCATATCTGCGCTGAATACCTCATCACCCGCTTGAGGCATATCCGTCGTTTCAATATGCGCTAAATACATACGACGTTTAAGCTTGCCGAGGTAGTGCGTTCGCGCCACGATTTCTTGTCCGGGATAACAGCCTTTTTTGAAATTGATGCCGCCGATGACATCGAAATTAACCATCTGCGCGACGAACTGCTCTTGTGTGTTCAGCAAGATTGTTGGAATGCCAGCGCGAATGTTGAGCCAATCCCAACAAGCACTGCCGACGGGCTTTGCACTGAGGCATACCGTATCCCAGAGTATCGCTGCTTTTTCCGGCGAGGTAATAATCTGAAATTGCGTTTCGCTTATTCTTAGTATTCGACCATGCTGATTGGGTAAACTGGACAAGTTCCCTGAGGGCAAGTCACCCAACGCTTCACGAAGCGTATTTTCAGCATTGATTCCCGATATGCCAAGCATAATCCGTTCATCACTTGCATCGCTAATTTTAACTTTAGCGCGTAGTACATACATGCTGAGTTTTTTACGCATCACCTCGACTAAACTGAGTGGCAGTTGTAGCAAATAATCTTCCTCTTCACGCCAGATTAATAGGCTAGCGAACATGCGACCCTTCGCGCTATTGAAGCTGGATAGCTGCGTGCGACTTGCAGTTACTTCACGTATGTCATTGCTCAGTAAATTTTGTAAAAAGGAGTGTGCCTCTTCACCAGCAACGCGCAGAGCGCCAAACTGGTGAAGGTCACATATCACTGTGTCTTTGCTGGTTATGTGCAACTCTTTCAAAGGATCTCCAAAATGTTGCACGATGCCTTCTACGATCACAGCGTGGTGTTGCGCTAAAAAATTTTGCCAATTTAAATTCATCGTCTTGTGTAAATAATTTTGGTAAACCGTTGAATATCAAAAATGTAGGGTAAATTATTTATGGATTATTGCACTGAAATATAATCGGCAAGCGCATCGATCTCTTCATCGCTTAATAATTTAGTGATGTTATTCATTACGCCACTCGCGCTATTGGTACGTTCTTGATTTCTGAAACTCACTATTTGTTTACGCAGATAATCTTTGTGTTGCCCACCGATAACAGGGAACATGGCGCTGACGGGTAGTCTACCTTTACCATTTAAGCCGTGGCAATTTACGCAACCTATTACTGATCTTGATGCATCGCCTTTTAAAAATAGATACTTGCCAAGTTGATTCTCTGAAGAGTGTGTGCCAGCCATTTTTTTTTGATGGGCAAAGTACGCTGTGATATCAGCTAAATCTTCATCGCTAACGGTTGCGGACATTGCATTCATAATCTGGTGAGTGCGGACACCTGCTTGATAATTGCGCAATTCTTTTGCTATATAGTTGCTGTATTGACCGGCAAGCTTGGGAATTAACGGCTCGGTGCTATTACCTTTTTCACCATGGCATCCTACACATAACTGCGCCTTGGTTTCGCCCACGATAGGATCACCTTCCCCAGTACGAAGTTTGATAGCTTCTTCACTTTCCATGATGATAGGAATATCGTTCTCTGCATAGGAAATGGACGCGCCGAAGAAGAAAGATAAAAACAGGTAAATTAATATGTTAATTTTCATGGCTGTTAGGCAGCGGTTTCACAGCAAGTTCAAAAGACTGACTCTGTAAAAGTAGGGGTTAACGGTTAACGTGTAGAAAGATATTCAACGAGCCCTTAAATTCCTTGTCAGTCAGATGCTCGGGCATTTTGTTCATATTCCCAACGGCACTAT
>CANFCA010000233.1 GCA_947445045.1 Gallionellaceae bacterium | reverse complement strand
GGCAGCAAATCATTTTTGTTTGGCTGGGCGTTGAGTTCTGAATTGCGAATGTAGTCGTAGCGATCGGTAGCCAAACTGACGCTTTGCTCGTTATTGCGGATCACGGTAGGGCGCAGGAACACCATGAGATTGGTCTTTTCACGTGTGCGTGAACGATATTTGAATAGTCCGCCTATCAAAGGCAGATCACCCAAGCCTGGCACTTTATCATCCGTGTCGCTTGCCTTGTCATCTATCAGTCCGCCCAGCACGATGATCTGACCGTCATCAACTAGGATGTTGGTGTCGATGGAGCGTTTGTTGGTAATCAGTCCTGCGGAATTAGTGGTGGGTGAAATGGATGAATTCTCTTGGTAGATGGCCATTTTGACTGTGCCGCCTTCGGAGATTTGTGGCTTTACACGTAAGGTTAAGCCGATGTCTTTGCGTTCGACGGTTTGAAATGGGCTCACGCCTGCGCTACCCGCCGAGGCGGAAGTGGTGTATTGGCCGGTAATGAAGGGGACGTTTTGACCGACGATGATTTTTGCTTCCTCATTGTCTAGCGTGATGATGTTAGGCATCGAGAGAATGTTGGTCTTGGTGTCGGATTCCAAGGCATGCACTAATGCACCCAAGCCCAATTGACTCGAAAATAATCCAAGATTTAAACCGTTACCGAGTGTCAGAGGAGCTGAATTGGCGGCCTTTGCGGCGATTTGGCTGTTTAAGTTATTGCCGCCTGCGGAGAAGCCAGTTGAAGCGCCAGCTATTGTGCTGTTGCCGCCCAGCGCTGCCCACTGAACGCCCAACTCGGCGAGCTTGCTGTTATCGACTTCGACAATCAACGCTTCGATATAAACTTGTGCACGACGCGCATCGAGTTGGTCGATGATGCTGCGCAAGTTTCGATACTGCGCTTCGTTCGCGGTGATGATGAGTGTGTTGGTGGCAGCATCGGCTTGTATGTATCCCGCTGTTCCGCTGCTCGGCAATGACACTGGCGTGGGGGCAGCGCCAGCGGGTGTGAAGTTGGGAACGGAATTGTCGGCTGAAACGACTGCACGCAAGGTTTGCGCGAGCTTAGTCGCTTCGGCATTTTTCAAATACACCACATGCACATTGCCCGGTTGAGCGGTGGGTTGATCGAGTTTCGCGATGAGCGATTTGGTTAAATTGGCGCGAGCTTCGGAGGGCGCGCGAACAATAATCGAATTGCTGCGGGTATCGACTAACAAATTGACCCGCCCCGCATCATTAGGTGCGCCGCTGGTTTCCTGAAGTTTATTGACCATAGCGGCAACGTCACTGGCAATGGCGTTACGCACAGGCACGACTTCTAATTCACTGCTGGCAGGGCTATCAAGCGCTGAAATAATTTTACTCAAGCGCAGCAAGTTATCGGCGTAATCGGTGATGACCAAAGTGTTATTGCCGGGGTTGGCGTTGATGGTGTTGTTGGGCGAAATCAGCGGACGTAATACGTTAACTAAATTGGCTGATGACTCGTAGTTCAAATGGAATACCTGCGTCACGATTTGATCGCCACGTGCGCCATTCTGTGATTGAACTGAACCACCTTGCAGCTTGGCATCCGCCTCTGGCACGACTTTGCTGTAGCCATTGGCATTGACCACCGAGTAGCCATGCAGGCGCAACACCGAGGTCAACAGTTGAAAGGCTTGCGCTTTGCTTAACGGTTTTTCGGAGGTGAGATTAATCGTGCCTTTGACGCGTGGATCAATGATGAAAGTGGTGTTGGTGTAATCACCTATCGCAGCGATGACTGATTCAATATCTGCATCGACAAAATTTAACGAGCCTTGATTGATGTCAGCCGCCTGAGCGGGTTGCAGACTGAGTACAGCCCACAACAGCATGAGCTTGGCAGATCGTTTTATTGTCATCAATTTATTTCCCATCATCTAAACTCTAGCGCAATCACTTCATGCCCGTCTTGTTGGCGGCGTTGTCCGAGCAAATTCAAAAAATTCGCCAGCTCCTCTTCTTGCCCGATTGCGGCTTGTGCTGACCCGGAAAACTGCAACCGTCCGCTGCTCAATGTTCCTGAACCGTTTAGCACCATCGCGCCTTTAATCGTCTTGAGTAACAGCTGTGCGTGCTGGCCATTCCAATCCATAGCCAGATTATAGCTGCCTAGCGGCTTGACGGGGGAGAGCCGAGAGGCGATGTCATTCATTTCCAAATTGACTGTCCCGTTCATTTCAATTGCCCCGTTTTGCCTCGCGAGTTGCAGTGGTTGCCATGATAGGCGCATATGTCCGGACGGTTGTATGGTATTCAGCGGCGCACCCAAGCTGCTCAAGCGTTCTGCACCAATTAAAATTTCAGCCGGGCTAACCTGCCACTGCGACCAACTGCCCGTTACATGAATCGCTTGCGACAAGGCCGATGGATTTTGTAATTCAGCATTAACTTGGCCAAAAATTATCATCGGCGAAATTCGCCATGAAAATCGTCCGGGCAATAATGCAGTGACGGGTTCGTTACCGTTTGCCGCACCGCCTATAAACGCCGAACCATGCCATATTGAGCCTTGCGCATCCCCCAGCGTTAAGCGCCCCGCGCTTTGTTTTTCAATGATGGCACCCAACCAAGTAGCAGGAAAAAACGCCAGCGTGGTGAGTGCAATCGTGATGCTGCCCGCCAACAACCAAAGTATGAAACGGGGCATTATTGGTTTCTATGCTGTTGCAAAGTAATTTTTACATCGACCTTGTCGGGCTGCGCTAGCGCAGTAATGTTGGCTTCGCTCACAGAAATCAACGTGGTTTTTTGCATGTCCTTTAGCCAATCTAAGGTATTGGCAAAAGATACATCGATGAGCTGCACTTGCGCAAAATCACCCGTCACCGTTACGCTTTGCGGCTTTAAGTTTAGTCGAGAAAGCGCAGCGGAAATGCTCGTTTGGGACATGGGCGAGACCAGAGTCGGAGTGTGTTCGCCATAGCTCGCCACCTCTTTTGACAAGGCTTGCATTTGCACCACTTGCTCACGCAGCGCAGGTAATTTTTTACGCAGTAGTTCGCGACCGGTTAACGCTGGAGAAATCAGCAATGCGTAAATCAAGCTGAGTGCGACCACTACGGCAGCAATGGTGAGCATCTTGCGTTCACGCGCATCACGCACCGACCAAAATTCGGTGAAGGATAATTTGAGTTGGGTTATGAAATTAAGCTGGCTCATGCTAAACAATCCTGTGGTTCGTCATTCCCGCGTTGCGGGAATTTTTTTGACTGTCTGGATTCCCGCTTTCGCGGGAATGACCCTGTTGCATGCTAATGAGTAACCCAGTCTCATTTCATGCTCCGAATCTGCCAACTCACTAAGCCTGATTCAGCAGGCGCAACATTCAGCGATAAATTGCGTCTGGTTAGTGCCGCTTGCATTTGCTGTATCAGAGCTTCGTTATTGTTGTTCTGGTTAGCTTTAAAGCCAACAAACAAGCTGTG
>CANFCA010000232.1 GCA_947445045.1 Gallionellaceae bacterium | reverse complement strand
TGCGAGATCAGTTAAAACTTGCCGCGCAAAAAATTCAAGAAGGCGGTTCTATTTCTCAATCGATGGAGAAATATGGCTTAGTCACGCCGTTGGCGCTGCGTTTGCTGCGGGTGGGTGAGCGCACTGGTCAGATGGGTGAGATGATGGAACGCATTGCCGCTTTTTATGAAGAAGAAACGGTGCGTTGGGTTGAACGGTTCGTTAAATTATTCGAGCCGCTGCTGATGATTTTTGTGGGGCTGCTGGTAGGTGTGATTGTGGTGTTGATGTATTTTCCAATCTTTGAATTGGCAGGGAGTATTAAATGAATCTGCCTCAATCCAACCCAACAACGCCACTATTCTCGCCACAGCAGGTGCGTGAGGCGCGTGCCATTGCTGCGCAAACTAAACGCAGCGTTACCGAGGTGTTGGAAGATCAAGCTGGCTTGGAGGCAAAAATTTTTGTGAATGCGCTGGGTAGTTTGTTTCACTACCCCGTGTTTACAATGGATGGATTAAATAGCCTAACGCCCGCTTTTGATAAGCTGCCTTTTTCCGAAGCCGTTGAGCGCAGTTGCATCGCATTAAGAGATGAGAATGATGAACTCATTGTGATGATGAGCGATCCGTTTAATGTTGGCTTGCAGACTAGCTTAGAGCAGCGTATCTCGACAACTTTTACTTGGGGTTTAGCGCATCGTGCTGATGTGTCAGCCTATTTGGCACATCATGAGAAATCTCTGCATGCGATGGACAGCATGCAAGATGTCGGCGATAAAACCGCCTCTGCCGATGGGCAAGACGTAGAAGATTTATCTTTCAAAACCATCAGCGAAGAGGTGAGTCTCATCGTTAAGCTGGTGCATTCCACAGTCTATGACGCATTAAAGGCGGAAGCCAGTGACATACATTTGGAGGCAACACCATCTGGGCTGGCGATTAAGTATCGCATTGATGGCGTGTTGGTCGCTGTTAGCGCAATGGACGGCGTGGAAATGGCCGAACAGGTTATCTCACGCATCAAGGTGATTTCTGGGCTGGATATCACCGAGCGGCGTACCCCGCAGGATGGACGTTTCAAGGTCTCCATGCAACGCCATGAAGTAGATTTGCGCGTATCAATCATGCCGAGTGTGTTCGGCGAATGTGCGGTATTGCGTATTTTGGATAAGCGCGCATTGTCCGACCAGATGAAAGGGCTGCGCCTCGATCATCTTGGTTTTGATCCTAAGTCCATTGCGTTTATTCGCCGTCTTTCTAACGAACCCTACGGTATGGTGTTGGTAACCGGCCCGACGGGTAGCGGCAAGACCACCACGTTATACGCGGCGATTACCGAGATTAATCACGGTCGCGACAAAATTATTACCATCGAAGACCCGGTGGAATATCAGTTGCCAGGTGTGTTGCAAATCCCGGTGAATGAAAAAAAGGGACTCACTTTTGAGCGCGGTTTGCGTTCGATTTTGCGCCACGATCCAGACAAAATCATGGTGGGTGAAATTCGGGATGCGGAGACCGCACAGATTGCGGTTCAGTCAGCGCTGACAGGTCACTTGGTGTTTACTACAGTACATGCCAATAATGTATTTGATGTGATTGGACGCTTCATGCACATGGGGGTTGACCCGTATAGTTTTGTATCCGCGTTGAATGGCATCGTGGCGCAGCGTTTAGTGCGGGTGAATTGTACTCAATGTGTTGCGGATGACCACCCGGAACCCGCATTGATTGCCGAGTCAGGTATTTCTCTAGCGGATGCGCGGAAGATCAGGTTCCGTGCAGGAAGCGGCTGTGGGCATTGTCGTGGCTCAGGCTTCAAAGGGCGCAAAGCGATTGCTGAAGTGCTAAATCTAAACGATGAAATTCGTGAACTCATTATTGGTCGGCAGCCCGTTCGTCTGATCCGCGAGGCCGCAAGTCGAAACGGCACGCGATTTTTGCGCGATGGTGCGATGGATTTAGTGATACAAGGTGAATCAACATTGGAGGAGATCAACCGTGTCACTTTTGTTGCGTGAAGAATTGCGTGTGGTGCTGAGTCGCGATCAGGTGAAACTGGTACGCATCAGACGGCAGCTCACTCTGCAAGGAATATCCTCGCGCGTGCTGGAAAAAAAATTGATTGCTTACACTGCAGATGCAGATTCTTCGTGGAGCAATGCTGTCAAAACACTCGCTGCGGCTTTGTCAGAATTGCCCACTAGACCAGCGTTTGCCAGCGTCATACTTTCCAATCACTTTGTGCGCTACGCAATGGTTGCGGCTAGCCAAACGTTAAGCAATGAAGCTGAAGAGCTTGCCTACGCCAAACATGTTTTTAGTCAGCTATATGGTACAAGTGCCGAGGCGAGTGAGATTAGGTTGCATCAAGGTTCAGCGGGTGCGGCACAACTTGCCAGCGCGGTTGATGGGCAATTTTTGCGAGATGTGCGTGCGGTGTTTGCTGCGGCTAATGTAAAGCTGAAATCGGTGCAGCCCCAATTGATGACGGCTTACAATAACTGCCATTCACATATACCAAAGCAAGATGCATGGTTTGCGGTCTTTGAGCAAGGTAGCTTGTGTTTAGGCTTGGTGCAACAAGGTCAATGGCGTAGTTTGCGCGCTATTAAAGTGGGTGCGGATTGGCTGGAAAAATTGCCAGAATTGTTGGATAGGGAAACGTATTTGAGTGAAGTGGATACGCTCGCAGATGAGATTTTTTTATGGGCACCTGAGTATTGGAAAACGGCATTGCCCAAAAGCTTGAAATGGAAAATACACAAACTACAACCGGCGATTCGCGCTAGCTTTGCGGCGGATTATGATGAACGTTTTGCGTTGGCGATGCTATGAGTGAATTGCGTCTTGATTACCAACCCAACACGGCCTTCCCTTTACTAGGTGCAGCTTTGCTGGCGATAGCCACCGCGAGTTTGATGTTGTTGGGATCACATTATTCGAAATTAAATGAGCGTGTGGCAAGTGCAGAAGCTAAGTTTTCGCATAGTCAAAATAACGTCAAAAAAAGTAATTCATCTTCGCCAGCTTCAACCGAGTTGGCTCAAGAAGTTAGCAATGCCAACGAAGTGTTGCATCAACTGAGTGTGCCGTGGGAGGCTTTGTTTCAAGCGGTGGAAGCTTCGGGCGGTGGCAAAGTCACGTTGTTGGCATTAGAGCCTGATGTTGAAAAACATCAAGTGAAAATCAATGGTGAGACGAAAAATTTTAAGTCACTGACCAATTACATTACACAGTTGCAAGCCCAGCCGGTGTTTGGCTCGGTGTATTTGCAAACCCATCAAGTGCAACAACAAGATCCAGATAAACCTGTGCGTTTTTCACTGCTGGCAACGTGGCGGGAAAAACCATGAAGCTCAATTTAACTTCAGAAATGCGTCGCACTATGCGCCACTGGCTGCCGCTGCTAGGATGGCCTGGCATCTTGGCGATGGGCTTGCTAGGGATTTGCTTTGCGTTTTATTTGGCGAGCATACG
>CANFCA010000231.1 GCA_947445045.1 Gallionellaceae bacterium | reverse complement strand
CAGCAAGCCGATAGAGCGCGCCAGATTGGCGGGTTCATTGGCATCCGGCGCAAGTGGTTTGCCATGCGCCACATCGCAAAATGGACAGCGCCGTGTGCACACATCACCCAAAATCATAAAGGTCGCCGTGCCTTTGCTAAAACACTCGCCAATGTTCGGGCAGGATGCCTCTTCGCAAACCGTGTGCAGCTTGTGTTCGCGCAGCAAGCGTTTTACATCATGATAGCCCTGCCCGGAACTGGACTTCACGCGTATCCATTCGGGTTTGCGCAAGCGTTCTTGCAAAGGCACGATTTTGATCGGGTTGCGCGCGGTTTTGGCTGCGCCGGTTTGTTTATCTGCGATGTCGCTCATGGTTTGTAATTTCTAATTATTTTTGCTTGTTGGTGGCGGTTGGAACTTGTGCGGATGGGCGCACAATAAATGGTGTGCCAGTTTGTGCTGCCAATAAGCGTGCCTTTTCTGAGGCGCGCAATAAGGCTTGCTGGGTCTTTTGTAAATCGGCAGCTTTAGAATTTGGAGCGGACGCTTTCATGATTGTTCTCCTGTATCTAACAAAATGGCGGGTGCGGCGGGATTATCATACAGTTGCCAGTCGTTCACCAGCAGCTTGTATCGTGAGAAATTATCGATGCCAGATACAAATCGACGGCGCACCGTGTCTTCGGGGATATTGTGACCACCCTGCGCCACCCGCGCCGCCACCCGTTGCACCGCCATATCCGCATTCGGCAAAGACAGGAAAATCAACTTAACCGCATAACCAGAGGCTTGCCAAGACGGAATCATTTGTGCGTAAGTCAAACCGGAAAGCGTCGTTTCAAAAGCAAAGCTCTCGCCGCGTCGCGCATAGTCCGCTATCGTTTCCAACATAATCCTGCCCGCCTTGAAAGCTGCCAGGTCTGGCGCAAAAGGCGACAAGCCAGCGGCAATCAAATCGGCGTTTACAAAGTTCGGACAGTTCGCCTCGTTGGGTAAAAACTCGCGCGCAAAAGTGGCTTCATGCAATTTGCTGATGGCGTAAGCGGCACTGCGGTCAGCTTCGGATTCTTCGGTGATGTCGGTGAGAGGCTCTTCCACCAAGAACATGAACCAGTCGGCTTTCTTTGGTAACTCAGCGAGTTTGCATTGATGATAACCACTACCCACCTGCAAATCGTAAAGACGAATGCGCGTAAAGTCGCTGGTGATGATATAGCGGGGACGTTCCTCTTCTTTGAGCGCGAGGAAATACTTACCCGCTTGGTCGAAAGCGGCATCTAAATCTTTACCTGCATTTTTGTGTTCAACGATGAGTTTGCCGGGGATGAAGCTATCGAAGAAGCCTTGCGCACCACTGAGCTTTTTGACTGATTGCTCATAAATGGTGGCGCTCTCCGCACGGATGCCGAAGCACTCATAAAAACGCAGCCAGAAAATTTGCGCTTGGCTGCGTTCGTTGCTTTTGCCTTGCTGTTCTTTGGCGAAGACTGATTTCGACGCAAGCACGATTTTGTTCGGATAAAGCCTGTTCGATTTCTGTGTGGTGATCGAGCAGAATGTTGAGTACAAACGTTTTGGATCGGTTTGGGATTTTTAGCCAGATGACTTGTGGCGGATGACCTGCCACGAGTGAGCGTTCCTGAAAATCTGAATCGCGACTGACAATTACGATGCCGTTGTCTTTTGCGAACTGCCAAATTTCAGCATCGCTTGCGCCTTCCAAATTGAGCAAGGCAACTTGTGAAGACTCAGGGAATGCGGCTTGCAGAAACGGGACAATGCGTCTCGACAGATTTTCGTCGAGCAGCAGCTTCATTAAACCGCCACGGTGTAGAGGTTGTGTTCGCGGTCTGCGGCAAAGGCGAGGCAGGCGCGAATATCGGCGGTTTCGAGTTCAGGAAAATCTTCGATAATGTCTGCTTCACTCATCCCTTCCGCTAGCATGTCCAGTACGTCATAAACACTGATGCGCAAGGTGCGTATGCAAGGTCTGCCACCGCGTTTGCTGGGGTCGAGTGTGATGCGCGAATTAGTCATGTTTCACCACCTTGCGGGTTGAATTGATGTAGGACATTGAAGCTATGACCATACTATAGGTGACATAGTTGGATAATTCAACCGCCACAACCGCTGCGCGCCCTATATGTCATGCGGTTTTTCTTCACGAGCATGATTGGCGCTCGCAGATTCCAAGTGTTGCTGCAATCCATGTATTAAATTTTGTGCAAGCTGTGCTTGCAGTTCGTTGATCGATACGGTGATGCCAAGTTCACAGGCTTGAGTTACACGCAGCCCTTGGTAACCACATGGGTTAATGTTGCTGAAGGGCGTTAAGTCCATGTTCACATTGAACGATAGCCCATGATAGCAGTAACCGTTCTTTATCTTTAGCCCAAGCGCGGCGATTTTTGCTCCCTCGACATATACGCCGGGTGCGTCTTCTCGGCCTTCAGCCGTCACATTAAATTCGGCGAGTAGGTCGATCACAGCTTGCTCCATGAGCCGCACCAAATCACGCACGCCGATTTTCCAGCGGCGCATATCCAGTAAGCAATATGCAATGACTTGTCCGGGGCCGTGATAAGTGATTTGTCCACCACGATCAATTTTTACCACGGGGATGTTGGTGCTGTTTAGTAAATGCTCAGGCTTGCCCGCCAAGCCTTGCGTGTAGACGGGTGGGTGTTGCAATAACCAAATTTCATCGCGTGTTTCTGGCGTGCGTGCAGCAGTGAATTGCTTCATCGCATCCCATGTCGGCTGGTACTCGACCAAGCCAAGCGAATGAAGAACAGGATTGGGGATTGGGGATTGAGGGTTGAAAATCTCAGAGCGCAGAGATTCAGAGTACAACGCAGCCCCCGCTTTTTCCTCATTCCTCATTCCTCGATCCTCACAGCACCATCACGACCATCGGGTGATCGCACAAATCCTGATACGTCGCGTCAAGTTGCTCTCGAGAGGTGGCGCGTATGGTGCAAGTGAGGCTAACGTAACGAGCCGTTTTGCTGGCGCGCATTTCCATGCTGGCGGCGAGAAATCCAGGGTCATGTTTGGTGACGACTTCTAGGACAGCTTGGGCAAATCCAGCTTGTTGCTTACCGAATATTTTGAGCGGAAAATCACACGGATATTCAATCAGGCTGGTTTGTAACTCATGTTCTGGTAGCGTGAGCTCGGGCAATTTATTTTCTGGGGTGTCGCTCATGCGCGCATTACCTTTTGTTTATAGTCTTGATAGAGCTGGTGCAGTGTGGCAAACATCGCACCCGGTTTGCCTGTACCCACGGGTTTGCCATCCAATTGGGTAATGGCGAGCACTTCTTTGGTTGAGGATGTCAGCAGTAATTCATCCGCAGCAAATACTTCTGCTAATGCGATTTTTCTTACTTCATGGGGGATGTTACTCGCCGCCGCGATTTCTAATATCACATCATAGGTGATGCCAGGCAACATCAAATTATCTTTGGGTGGAGCGAGT
>CANFCA010000230.1 GCA_947445045.1 Gallionellaceae bacterium | reverse complement strand
CGAAATGAATTCAGAATTGAGTTATCTGCAAAAAAAATACCAAGCTAGTGCTGGTGAAATAGCACCTCGATTCGTTAGCCGACTGACTAAAAATACTTATGCAATGGTGCTTGCGGGAGGACGCGGAAGTCGCTTACATCAACTCACTGATTGGCGCGCCAAGCCAGCTGTGCCGTTTGGTGGCAAGTTTCGGATTATTGATTTTGTATTATCCAATTGCGTCAACTCGGGCATACGTCGTATTGGTGTAGCGACGCAATATAAATCGCACAGTTTGATTCAACATATCCAGCGTGGCTGGTCTTTCTTAAATGGTCAGTTTGGCGAGTTCGTCGATTTGCTTCCCGCGCAGCAGCGCATTAGTGAAGAACACTGGTATCAAGGTACTGCCGATGCGGTGTTTCAAAATCTAGATATCGTGCGCGCATCCAATCCGGATTTTGTGCTGATTCTGGCTGGTGATCACGTATACAAAATGGACTACGGTAAGTTGTTGGCCTTCCACGTGGAAAGTAAGGCGGACATGACCGTGGCCTGCTTGGAAGTGCCCGTTGCAGAAGCGACTGCGTTCGGCGTGATGGGTGTCGATGAAAATTCTCGTGTGGTCGAGTTTGTCGAAAAACCATCAAATCCCCCCTGTATTCCAGGCAACCCTGAAAAATCGCTTGCCAGCATGGGGATTTATATTTTCAACAGCCAGTTTTTGTACGAACAGTTGATTCGGGATGCGGATGACCCAAAGTCTAGCCACGATTTTGGCAAAGATTTAATTCCGCACATGGTGGCAAAATACCGCGTATTTGCACAAAGTTTTGAGCAAAGTTGTGTTGGCATGGGAAATGATGAAGTCCCCTATTGGCGTGATGTCGGGACGATTGATTCGTATTGGGAAGCGAGCATGGAGTTGACCAAAGTCGTGCCTGATTTGAATATGTATGACCAAGAATGGCCTATCTGGACACATCAGGAACAACTCCCTCCCGCCAAATTTGTTTTTGATGAACCGGATCGTCGCGGAGTGGCAATAGATTCCTTAGTTTCTGGTGGCTGCATCGTGAGTGGCTCAACCGTTAAACATTCATTATTGTTTTCAGATGTTCGTGTAAATAGCTATTCCACCATTGAAGATTCAGTATTGCTACCTAATGTAGATGTGGGTCGCTATGTGACTTTAAAGCGCGTTATCGTGGACAAGGGCTGTAAAATTCCTGATGGATTAGTTGTAGGTGTAAATAAGGAAGAAGACAGAAAACGCTTCCATGTCAGCGAGAACGGCATCACTTTGATCACTGCTGAAATGCTGGGTCAATCCAATCACGGCACGCGTTAAATCAAGCATATTTTGGCAAAACAATATATCGCAGCACCTCTGTAACCATGAAAAAATCAGTTGATCTTGTATTTCTCTGGCATATGCACCAGCCAGATTACCGCGATTATTCCACCGGTGAGTTTGTGCTGCCTTGGACGTATTTGCACGCCATTAAAGACTATTCTGATATGGCATATCACCTCGAACGGCATCCTAAAGTCCATGTGGTCATGAATTTTGTGCCGATATTGCTCGATCAATTGGAAGACTATGTTGACCAATTTGCAAGTGGGCAATTTCGCGATCCTTTGCTGCGTTTACTAGGGCACGCAGACGGTGTTGCACTCAACACTGAGCAACGGCAACGTATATTAAATGCTTGCTTCCTTAGTCATCACAATAAGATGATTGAGCCTTATCCAGCATACAAACGCTTGTCAGATATGTTCAACCGCTTGCGAGTAGATGGCGAAGCGGCTTTGTCATATTTGTCCGATCAATTCATGGCAGACTTGATTACTTGGTATCACTTAGCTTGGTGCGGGGAAAGTGTGCGACGCGAACATGCTTTAGTTGCACGCTTGTTAAGTAAAGCGGAAGGATTTAGTTATGCTGATCGTAAACAGTTACTTGATCTTATTGGTGAACTAATTTCAGAAATCATTCCTCGTTATCGCAAGTTGGCAAAATCCGGACAAATCGAAATTTCTGCAACCCCGCATTACCATCCTCTAGCACCTTTATTGATTGATTTTGCCAGTGCTAAGGAAGCCATGCCGAATGCACCGATGCCAGAATCTACCATCTATGCGGGAGGTAAAGCTCGTGTCGCGGCACATATACGCAAAGCCAAAAAAAGCCACGCCATTCGCTTTGGTAGCGAACCTACGGGGATGTGGCCAGCGGAAGGTTCTATCTCAACAGACACGCTGAGTGTCATGGCTGAAGAGGGCTGCGGTTGGGCTGCGAGTGGGGAGGGCGTGTTAGTCAACAGTATCAATAAAATGCAGCAAGGTTTACCAGATCGCTCTGAATACTTGTATCGCCCCTATCGCTTAGCCGATGGCGCTGAAGGTTTAAGCTGTTTTTTCCGAGATGATCGCTTGTCAGATTTAATTGGTTTTGAGTATTCGCAATGGCATGGCAGTGATGCGGCCAACCATTTTGTTGAACAAATTGCAGCTATTGCTCATCATGCACCTGAAGGTGAAACGCCGATTGTAAGCGTGATTTTGGATGGCGAAAATGCTTGGGAGTACTATCCCTACAATGGTTTTTACTTTCTCGACCAGCTTTACGCCAAACTTGAAACGCATACCACAATCAGGACTACTACCTATAGTCGCCACCTAAAAGTTGATGGGGAAACTCATCCTAAAACGTTGCCAAATATTGTGGCTGGCAGTTGGGTTTATGGTGATTTCTCAACATGGATAGGATCTAAAGATAAAAATCTTGCTTGGGATTTACTTTGTGCTGCCAAATTAAGTTATGACAGCGTGATGTCAAAAGGAAAGTTGAGTTCATCTGAACAAGCAGCTGCCGAAAAGCAGTTGTGTTCATGCGAAAGCTCAGATTGGTTCTGGTGGTTTGGTGACTACAATGCATCCAATTCAGTCGCCAGTTTCGATAGGTTGTACCGGCATAATCTCACCGAACTATATCGCTTATTGAAACTAGTCCCTCCAGCTAACCTGTCCAAACCCATTAGTTTAGGTAGTATAAATACCGAAGTGAGCGGGGCGATGCGGCGCGCGACGGATTAACTGTCATTTTCATCAATTCACGTTTTATCGGTTTAAGCAAAAATGATCACTCAACGCGCTAGCGGCATACTGCTGCACCCCACCTCGCTGCCTGGCCCATTCGGAGCGGGTGACTTTGGTGCTGATGCGTACAAATTCGTGGATTGGTTAAAAGCAGCAGGGCAAACCTATTGGCAAGTTTTGCCTTTGGGAGAAGTTGGTCCTGGTAACTCACCATATATGAGCAGTTCGGCCTTTGCTGGCAGCATCTTGCTGATAGATTTAGCTGAGTTGGCTGAACATGGCTGGCTTAACAATGATGACTTAATCCCGCACCCAGAATTTAATGCAAGTCGCACAAATTACGAGCTGGTTAAGCCTTTTCGAATAGAACGATTGCGCCGCGCTG
>CANFCA010000229.1 GCA_947445045.1 Gallionellaceae bacterium | reverse complement strand
TGAGTGTTTTCAGCGTCCATGTACGCACCAATCAAATTATTTTTTCGCACCCATCGCCAACGCTCTTAATCGACTCTGCTCCAACTCCGCCGCATTCGGCTCTACCAGCCAGCCTTGCAGGTTATCCAACACCATGTCGGTGAGGGCGTGTATCCAGTCGCCGCGTTCGTTTAGGCAGGGGATGTAGTGGTATTCGCCGCCGCCTGCGTGTTGGAAATCTTCTTTGCCTTCCATCGCGATTTCTTCCAGCGTCTCCAAACAGTCTGCGACAAAGCCGGGGCAGACTACGTCCACGCGCTTGGTTTTTTGTTTGCCGAGTTCGAGCAAGGTGGCGGTGGTGTAGGGTTTTATCCATTCGGCTTTACCAAAGCGCGATTGGAAGCTGACCGCGTATTGTTCTGGCTTCAAGCCGAGTTCCTGCGCGAGCAAGCGTCCGGTTTTGTGGCATTCGCAGTGGTAGAAGTCGCCTTTGTCCAAGGTGTATTGAGGCACGCCGTGGAAGCTCATAACCAGCTTTTCTGGGCGGCCATGTTTCATCCAATAATCATTGACGTTGTTCGCAAGAGCTTTGATGTAAGCGGCGTTGTCGTGAAAGTTGCGGATGGTGCGTACGGCAGGCATGCTGCGCATTTTTTGCATCGCGCCAAATACCAAATCGAACACGGTTGCTGTTGAGCTGGCGGCATATTGCGGATACATCGGTACGACCAGAATCTTTTGGCAATTTTGTTCTTTGAATTTTTGCATCACGCTGGCGATAGACGGGTTGCCGTAGCTCATGGCGTAGTCCACCACGAATGGTGCTTTGGTGCGGTCACCCAGATAACCTTGCAACAACTTGGCTTGCTTCTCGGTGTAAACGCGTAATGGCGAACCTTCTGGCAGCCACACCGAAGCGTATTTCGCGGCGGATTTTTTCGGACGAATGTTGAGGATGATGCCGTTCAAGATCAACCACCAGATTGGCTTGGGAATTTCCACCACACGCGGGTCGCTTAAAAATTCTTTGAGGTAAGGGCGTACTGCTGTTGCTGTGGGTGCATCGGGGGTGCCGAGGTTGACGAGCAGGATGCCGATGCGTGAAGGTGTGCCGTGCGGGATGGTGGGTTCGATTTGGTAAGCCATTTAATAATCCTTCGATTGAATTGTGTTAGTTTAACTCAGATATTCCATGGGGCTAAACCCCGTGTAGGAGCGAGCCATGCTCGCGAATGAAAATAACAATCGCGAGAAGGGCTCGCTCCTACATAGAGAGATTGTTCCTAACGAAGCGATGGGGATTGAATTCAATGCTGCGACAACGCATTGCCCAGCAATCGCGCCGTAATATCCACAATCGGAATCACCCGCTCATAGTCCATACGCTTGGGGCCAACCACCGCAAGCGTACCAACCAAGCTGCCGTTTACCGAATAAGGCGCGGTGATGACGCTGCAATCATTGAGCGATGCCAAGCCGGATTCACTTCCGATGAAAATATGGATGCCTTGTCCTCTACGGCTGGCATCGAGCAATTGCAGTAACTCGGTTTTTTGTTCGAACAAATTAAACAGTCCGCGCAAGCGATTCATGTCAGTGGAAAAATCTTCCACGTGCAGCAAATTATGTTCGCCGCTGATGACGTAATCTTCTCCTTGCTTGGCTTCGGCTGCGTCACCTGCCGCCAAGGCGGCTGCCATCAAGGCACTCATGTCCTGATGTAATTGTTGTAACTCGCCGCGCAACCGATCACGAATCTGCGAGAAGCTGCAACCAATGTAATGTTGGTTGAGAAAATTGCCCGCCTCGGTGAGCTGCGATTGCGTGTAATCGCGTTCCATCAGCAGCACGCGGTTTTCCACTTCACCGTCCGGCATGACGATAATCAGCAACACGCGCTTGTCACTCAATCGTAAAAATTCGATTTGGCGTATGGTCAGCGCACTGCGTTTTGCGGTGGCGACTAAGCCGGTGAACTGAGTTAGCTCGGAAAGCATGTTGGAGGCTTGTGCAATCAGGCGCGAAGGATTATCCGGTTGCAACTGATGTTCCATTTGCTGGAGGCTTGCGCTATCCAGCGGCTTGGTGACGAGCATGGTGTCAACAAACAATCGGTACGCCAAGCCAGTGGGGATGCGCCCCGCCGAAGTGTGCGGGCTGCTGACTAAGCCAATCTCCTCCAAGTCGGCCATCACATTGCGGATGGTTGCCGAGCTGATGTCCAAGCCGGAATGCTGTAACAATGCGCGTGAGCCGACCGGCTGGCCATCGCTGATATAGCGTTCCACTAGGGTTTTGAGCAGCAATTGTGCGCGGTCGTTAAGCATGGCGGGATTCTACCATCGCAGCACGGATGCTCAACTGACTTTGCAAACCAGAGAATTGCTACAGATTTCCCCGTCTTTTGCTAGAACTGAACTTCCATCTAGTACACTACTCTTACGCTTAGATTTTTTTCATGAGGAGATAGTGAATGTTCCGTGTGTTTTCTGTATGGGGTTGCACAGTAGTAGTTAGCTTGGGATTGTTTGCACAGCCCGTTTTTGCGGAAACTCCAGTTGAGATTTTAGCTGCCTTGAAGACCACTGCCTTGAGCACGGCTGGCTTTAAAGAGTTTTCTGCGACACGCGGTGCAGATTTTTTTAAAACCAAACATGGCAACGAGTTGAGCTGCACGTCTTGCCACACCACTAACCCCGCCGCGCAAGGCAAGCATGCCAAGACCGATAAGCCGATCAAGCCCATCGCACCTGCTGCAAATGATGAACGTTTTACCGATATGAAAAAAGTGCAGAAGTGGTTTAAGCGTAATTGCAATGACGTGCTGGATCGCTTGTGTACGCCCCAAGAGCAGGGCGATGTTCTGGCTTACCTATTAACCATTCCAAAATCATAAATAAAATAAATATTCAGGGAGTTGTGTGTGAGAAGCAAATTTAAAAATGTTGCTGCCAGCATTTGTATGTTGGCATTGTCAGGTGCGGTGTATGCAAGTGAGGCGCAACCTAACTTTGAGTTGCCAACGGTTGCGAGTAGTTATACCGGTAACTCGAAATCGTATCTGCTCGCGTTGAATGAAGCGGATGCCGCTACTAAGCAGGCAGTTGCTTTGCCGTTGGATAAGCCTGCTGAATTCAAACCTAGATTTTTCACTATGAGCAAAGCGCATCAATACCTCGGTTTGGGTACGGTGTTGTTTATGGGCTTAACTGCTATGACTGCACCAGATGATGGCTGTGAGAAAAATTGTGGTACTCAACCACCCAGACAAACCTTTGGTACAACACACACTCGTTTAGCGCGTACTGCGGCAAAGATGGCGATTGCCACGGTGGCGACGGGGCTGATTGCACATTGGGATGACTTCCACTTGGAAGATGGATTTTCTGATCCCGATAATCAGCACGTGATGTTGGGCGCGACAGGTGCGGCACTGATGCTGTATGCCGTGCATAAATCTGCCACATCCACCACGCCGACTAGCCATGC
>CANFCA010000228.1 GCA_947445045.1 Gallionellaceae bacterium | reverse complement strand
TCAAGATCACAAACTATTGTTTGATCGCAATGTATTTGACAATGTAATGCTGCCTTTACAGATTGGCGGCTTCGATTATCGTGAAATTCATAAACGCGTGCGCGCTGCACTTGATAAAGTGGGCTTGCTGAGTCGTGAGAAATCCAACCCCATCGCGCTCTCAGGGGGCGAACAGCAACGTTTATGCATTGCCCGCGCTATTGTCAATCGTCCGTCCATCCTGCTTGCCGATGAACCTACCGGAAATCTTGACGCAGAATATACCCACGAGATCATGGCCATTTTTAAATCGTTTCATCAGGTCGGTGTCACGTTGCTAATTTCCACACATGATGAAGCGGTGCTACAAAATTCTGATGTACGCGTACTTGCGCTCAAGCACGGGGAATTGCAAGCGTGAGGTATTTTTTCGCACAAAATATCGGCGTATTGAGGCGTATGTTTGCTTCGCCGCTAGCTGGATTTTTTAATATCCTCGTCATCGGCATCACACTCAGTTTGCCAGTGGGCATGTACGTGCTGCTGCAAAACGCACAAGGCTTAGTTGCGCAATTATCCAGCACGCCGCAGATCAGTTTATATTTGCAAATGGATGCGAGTGAAGATGATGTCGCTAAGCTGCGTACTCAGCTTGAGCAACATCGGGATGTTGCCAGTAACGAATTTGTGCCGCGCTTAAAGGCATTGGAACAACTCAAACAAAGCAGCGGGCTGAGTGATGTGATTAGCGGTTTAGAAAAAAACCCTTTGCCCGATGCATTCATCATTCATCCCAAACTAAGTGAAGCGCAAACACTCGAAAAATTGCGCAACGACCTAGCAAAACTACCCAAAGTAGAAATCGCCCAGCTCGATTCTGCTTGGGCTTACAAGCTCGAAGCCTTGCTAAAATTTGGCCGGATGGTGATCATCATTCTCGCCAGCTTACTCAGCCTCGCGCTCATCGCGATTACCTTCAATACCATTCGCCTGCAAATCCTCACTCAACACGACGAAATCGAAGTCGCCAAACTCATCGGAGCAACCAACAGTTTCATTCGCCGCCCCTTTCTGTATTTTGGCCTAACCCAGGGACTACTCGGCGGAATCACTGCTTGGCTCATTACCACCGTCAGCCTCATGCTACTCAACCACCAACTCATCACGCTATCGCAGCTCTACTCCAGCCAATTTGTTTTGCATTCACTTACGGTAGGCGATAGCCTTACACTGCTAATGTTCTCAATGTATCTCGGCTGGCTGGGAGCGTGGTTATCAGTGGGCAGGCATCTATCAAAGATTGACTTGCGGTAACTCTGCACTGGAATTAAACAAAAAGGGCGAGTAACACAAAGTTATCCGCCCTCATAAAGCCCGACAAACTTGAATATTAACGTTGCATCGAATACATTTTCCGAAGAAAAGTATCGATAACCTCGTTCGTTAGGTCTGGCGGCATGGAAGTTCGCTGATTATCAGATGTATGTGCGTGATGTTCTTGAGGCGCTAATCCGACAGCCGGATTCCAACCCGCTTCCAATATCTCATCGTCATATCCTGGTTCAATCGAAGGCTCTTCGATTTTGTCATAGCTCATATTCATTTCGATACTCATCTCACACCTCCCTCTTCTTCTGACAACACGGCTATTAACGCTTGCCGAAAATTTACTGCTTCCTTGTCTAAAGGTGAAGCATATCGCATGCCAAAAAAACAGAAATTTCTCAACATCCTCACCAATATTGGCTTGCAACGCCATTAGACTCATTTTATCGGAAGGTGGTGTAGCAATAATGTCGAAAATTCGTCTTTAAATGTCCTATCTATGAGAAATATCAAAGTGCAATGTGGGGGATTGACCACCAATAATTACCCATATACACATCGTTAACCCAGTAGATATAAGCACTTCCCATTCTTGGCAATGCAATCATCACCAGTAAATTTCGCAGCATTTTCAGGAGTACACCCCTATAAAAATTAATCAAAAAATAGTTGATATGTCCTATGTGGCATACAATTCATGCTCTTACTTACCTGAATTTTTCTCATGTATAAGGATTACTTCCGTCTGAATGAGATGCCTTTCTCGATTGCGCCCGATCCGCGTTTCTTATTCATGAGCGATCGGCATCGTGAAGCGATGGCACATCTTTTATATGGTGTGCAAGGCGAAGGCGGTATCGTGCTGCTGACAGGCGAAGTGGGAACGGGCAAGACAACTATCTGTCGCAGCCTGCTTGAACAGTTACCCGAACACATCGACGTGGCGTTTATTTTGAATCCACGCATGAGCGTAGAGGAGCTGCTGCAAACTATCTGCGAAGAATTTCATATCAAAATTACCGCTACACAGCGCGGCATAAAAACCTTTGTTGATGCACTCAATGCACAATTGCTTGCAGCTCACGCTGAAGGACGCCGCGCCATTTTGATTGTGGATGAGGCGCAAAACCTCGACGCAACGGTGCTGGAGCAATTGCGCTTACTCACTAATCTCGAAACTAATACCCGCAAACTGTTGCAGATTTTCTTGATTGGCCAGCCCGAATTACAAGGCATGTTGGCGAAACCTGAAATGCGCCAAGTTGCGCAACGTGTGGTGGCACGGTACCACCTTGGCAATCTAAATCAATCCGAAGCGAACATCTATGTCGCACATCGGTTGCGCATTGCTGGCGCATCGCCGCTGATTTTTCCTGAAGCGTTGGTCAAGCAAGTCTATCGAGCCAGCAGTGGTGTGCCGCGCTTAATTAACCTGATTTGTGACCGCGCTTTGCTTGGTGCTTACGTGCAAGGCCAACAACAAGTCACCTCGCCGATAATTCGTCAAGCTGTTCTTGAGGTGTTTGCGGCAACGCCTCACAAGCATCAGCGCGCTTGGTTCGTCGTGGCAGGGCTAGTCGCAATCGCGACGGGTATCGCAATATTATTCGCCACACAAATGAATGATACTCAATCCAATAAAATTATTCCCAAAGCTACCAAGGTAGCTGCTGCGTCGGCTGTTGCACCAGCACAAGCTGCTTCAGCACCCCTTGTCATTACTTCACCCCTGCCTGCAAAACCAGCAATCACGCCGCTCAAATGGCCTAGCGACGTGCCGCTAATTAAAAGTGAAGCACTGGCATTTCAATCATTATTCAAACTCTACGACATTGAGTTCAATGCGCCTTCCATCCAAACACCCTGCCAACAAGCTGCCAACAATGGCTTGCGCTGCTATGAGGGGCACGGCGGCTTGTCCGATTTATTTTTAATTGATCAGCCAGCTGTGCTGAGACTCACATCGACTGATGGAGAAGCCTATTTAGCTACGCTCACAGCTCTTGATCACCAATCTGCAACTATAGTTGTGGGCAGCATCGTTCAGCACGTTTTATTAAGCGATTTGGCCAACGCTTGGCTGGGGCAGTTCGTGGTGGTTTGGAATGCCCCACCCAATTTCAAAAGCGAACTGAAGCAAGGTCAACGCAACGATACTGTGGCGTGGATGC
>CANFCA010000227.1 GCA_947445045.1 Gallionellaceae bacterium | reverse complement strand
TTGAAGAATAAAAAAGATTGTGTTTGGATGCTAAGCAGATAGGAATTGGGGAGCGTGGTAATGCCTTGCCGACTGGCCGATAGTTCCACTATTCCTGCCCCGTTGGGTTCATAGGCACTTGCTATGATGCCTGCCTTGTTGGTCATGTAGGTGATGGCGACTGCGATGATGGTGCACAGAATGTAAAATGGAGCGGTCTGTTTGAATAATTCAAGCGATGGTTTGCGAATAAGTAAAGTCATTGCTGCTGCTACGGCAGGGGCCGCAATGCTATGTTCTTTGGATAAAACCGCAGCAAAGTAAAGCAGTGACGCTCCAAACATCCAGTGCCAACTGCCACGTATTAAGCCTTGTAAGTAAGTGATTAGCATCAGCAAGCTAAATAGCATCGCCATCAAAATAGAGCGTTGAATTAGATAAGCCACCCCGTAGATGGAGATGGGGTGTAGCGCAAAAATGAGAGCTGCAAAAAAAGCAAGTCCGGCAAGAGTGGGAAAATTTTCATTAAAATTCGTGGTGTTTGTTAGCGTAATTTGAAAAAGTTTACGCAGTAGAAAAAACAAAGCGATTGTGTTTGCTGCATGTAGCAGTACGTTGCCAAGACGCAGCCAATAAATATCAAAGCCAAATACATGCACAGTCCAGCCTAGTGAAGTGTTTGATAACCAGCGCGTGCTCAGTCGGTTAGCAAGATGCCAATATTGTGAAAGCCCCTCAAAGTCGAGGTCATCAAAAACAAAGGGATTGTGCAGCGATTGAACATAAAGTGTAACAACCGCTAGCAGCAGAAAGCCAATTTGTAGCCACAGTCGCAAAAATGACAGTTTGAGTTTCATGGTTTTATTTTGGCAATCATGCGATTGCAGTGGTGAAAATGAAACTAGCAGCAATACAAATTAATTGTATTACTGCTAGGTATAAAGTTTATTCAATCTCTCGTAACTCAAGGGTGTTGTTTGAGCAACAAAGATTGATTATGATTTACAACTCACTTTGCATTTTCTGTTGGAATCGCGCTTCCCGAAGTGGAGGAGCTTGGCGATGTAGTTGTAGAGGTGTCTATATTCGCTTCAGCCTTAGATTGCTTGGTTGAATCTTTGTAAATATCATCTGCCTTTTTGCTAAATTTGCCAATCCATCCGCCGTCTTCTGGGGTGTCGATAGGTCGGAAAACATCGACTTTAGTGAAGTATTGATCGACCACATATATGCGCCCGTCATCATCAATGGCGATGCCGGCAGGCAATGAGTATAGTGCTGGCCCATTTGTATTTGATCTGCTGCCGATTGCCAACAGTAACTTTCCTTCGGGATTAAAAATTTGGAAGTTCCCAAAGGCAGCATCAACTACATAAACATTACCTGATGAATCAACTGCAGCTTCCTTGGGGCGAGAGAACTGTCCAGATTGACGGCCAAGCGCGCCGAAGGAGCTGAGATATTTTTCATCTTTGTTAAATTTCTGTACGCGGAAATTGCCACCATCCACAACATAGATGGATCCATCAGGTGCTATGGTTACATCGCGCGGTAAGTTGAATTCACCAGGCCCTGTGCCACGATGGCCTAAGTTATGTAAAAACTTTCCAGTTATGCCATCAAAAACGACAACTTTGTGTTCGTCCGAACTGCTGCCTCCAATATCTACTGCGTAAACTCTAGTGCCATCTGGCGTAACTGCAAGTCCAGCTGGTTTGTACAGTAATGTGGAATCTCCAAACGAACGCAAGAATTTCCCGTCTTCTGAGTACACCATCACCTGGTGGAGGGAAGCATCGAGCACATATAGGTTGCCAGCTTTATCGATATCCAAGCCCATTGGACGTGCCAACTTCCCATGGCCATCATCATCTTCTTCTACGCCGATTTGAGAGAATTTTTGAGCTGGGATATCAAAAACCATGACGGAGCGACGCGGGGCATCGCCGACATATATTCTCCCGTGGCGAACTGCAATTGCATAAGGCTTAACAAAGCCAATTGCTTTTCTTTTTTCGCCTGTCAACGCGCGTTTCAGGAGTCCGTCGTCGTCGTCGGGCAAGATGTCTAAGTTGCCTCGTATCATTCGCTCGAAATAATAGTGTGGCTCATCAGGTTTTGGCGGGAAAGCCAGTTGTCCAGATTCTTTCTTGGCTACTGTTTCCTGTACTGGAGTAGATGTGGTGCAGCTACTCAGCACGGCAATTGCGATTAGTAAAATTAACAACAAATGGCGTTTGGTCATTGTCTAGTCCTCAAATAATTGCACAGTTACATTGCTTTGATGTTGCCAGTTGATTAAGGATACACCAAAGGGAAATTTATATGCAACCATTCAGGCAGAACTATTTTGGTATGACTACTCCAAAATAACAAGTAATTACATGTGAGGGATGAGTCCGTAATTTGCAGCATGGGGTACAATTGTGTTACGATTTTCAATTGGAATAACGGCACTATAAGTAATTGCAAATTAAGTTGCTTATGCGGTTATTAAACGGTTGCTGACACTTTTCGGTTACTTTAAAAAATAGCACTTTATCAATCAGCTTAAATAATTGAGACAAATTAATGCTTAATACATCGATAAACAAAATTTCTTTATATTTACGTATGAGCGCACTGGCGCTTGCAACTTTAACTTGCAGTAATGCTTCAGCCGGTTCTCACGATCCAAGAACCCCTGGAGTGACACGTCCAGGCAAGGTTATTTTTCACAACTATTGTTCAGTTTGTCATGGTGATAAAGGTGATGGGCAAAGTCGAGCAAGGAACGGTTTAAATCCACCCCCTCGTAACTATACAACTCCTGAAGCCGCAATTGAATTGACTCGCGATCGTATGATTAAATCTGTGACACAAGGTAGACCGGGTACCGCAATGATTCCTTGGGTTACCGAGCTAAGTGGAGAGGAAATTGCTGGCGTAGTGGATTACATACGTGGCACATTTATGCATATAGGTAACCAAGCTGTAGCGACTACTCGTGTAAAGCCAAGCGCCACGTTGTTGGAAAGTAGGGGAGGAGTGTTGTATATGCAAGCTTGCGTACTATGCCACGGTGAAATGGGCGCACGCCAAACAACAGGAAACATGAATCCACCTCCGCGCGATTTTGGCTCACCAGCGGTGATTGCGGAGTTGAACCGCAAGCGTATGATTACTTCAATTACCAACGGTCGCCCCAACACTGCGATGCGTGCTTATGGTGAAAAATTTAGCCCTGCGGAAATTGAAGCACTGGCTGATTTTATTGATGCAGCGTATATGCACCCAGCTGCTGCAAAAAAATAAATCATGAGTAAGCATGCAATTTTCGCGCTGTTGTTAGGGCTAGTAACGCTTTCTCTGCCTGCATTAGTAGAAGCGTCAAATCCCAAGATGCCCGATATTTCGGATATGACATTGCCGATGCCAAATGGATTGAAGGGGGACTTCCCTAAAGGAGCCACCTTCTTTATTCATAATTGTGCGGCATGTCATGGTGCAAAGGGAGATG
>CANFCA010000226.1 GCA_947445045.1 Gallionellaceae bacterium | reverse complement strand
CGATTTGGCAAAGAAAGGTCGATGAAATTGTCAGGCTACGTAATTTCGATAGCGCTAAAAAAGCCGAGATCGAGCGTAATCCCAACATATTTCGCGCACTACTTTACTCAGACGATGCGCTTGAGAAAATGTTTAAGCGGTATGCCAAGCGAGCAGATTACGAACGAACAATTTTCATTATCACTGGCGATCACCGTCTGATTCCCATTCCCGAAGTATCGGAAATTGATCGTTTCCATGTCCCGCTCATCATTTGGTCGCCCCTGCTAAAGCATGCTGAACGAATCGAGGCTGTGTCGACTCATGCAGATGTCACCCCCAGCCTGATTGCTTTCTTACGAAACAATTATCAGCTCGAGTTCCCCAATCAAGCCCATTGGTTGGGAACGGGCCTAGACATGTCATCCACATTCCGCAACACCCATACCCTAGGGTTGATGCGCATCAAAAACAATCTGAATGACTTTTTGTCTGGCGAGCATTTTCTGTCAGGCGACACCCTCTATCATGTCTTGCCGGGACTTAAATTAGAAAAGCTCAGCGATAGCCGAATCAAGGTTCAGATGGAAAATGATTTTTCTGCATTTAAATCTGTAAATCGATACGTGATGCGTAATAACAAAATCAAACCTGACCTCACCATCGCAGACCCTCAGCTGGCTCTGGAACAGGCTTTGATCGATCAACTCAAGCTGCAAGCTGCCACGCCTGGACAAGCCTATGCAGCTGCCCGACATTTATTGATTGATGAAAAGCGTTACGACGATGCTCGCCTAATTGCGCGTCATGTTCTGCGTGGCTCACCCAACTTCCATGATATGCGTATGTTATTAGGTCGCAGTTACGCTTGGGAAGGTAACAATGAAAAAGCCAGCCTTAATTTTGAAGAGGTTATTAAGCGCAATCCTAGTTACACTGATGCTTACTCAGCTTTGTCTGATTTAGCACTGTGGACCGATAGGCCCGCCGACGCGCTGGCAATTATCGATAGGGGACTCATACAGGACGAAAACGATACCGACTTACTTCTACATAAAGTCCGAGCTCAAGAGCGTCTGAAACTATGGGCTGCGGCACAAACAACACTCAATCATCTGTTACACTTAAAACCTGATATGGTCGAAGCACAAACTTTAAAAAAACGTCTAATAGCCAAACATTGAGTGGGTAAGTTAAATTTCCATCATGCTTAAAAAATCTTATTGCTCGTTCTTAACAGCAATGCTATTGCCCCTCGCTGGGATAGCAAATGCTGAGATTGATGGTCAATCACTTTCCACCTCCCCTACCACACTTGCCACGCCTAACAGCCTGCAAATTGGTTACGCCTTGGATAGCTACTCAGACTACTTTGAAGACAATCCCATTTTATCGCTACAGTATGGTCGATTAACGTCATGGGGGTCGATGTCGTTACGCCTTAATGCAGCTGATCGCTATCAAAGTCAAGATACACAGTATGAAGTCGATGCCTATCCACGACTGTGGGAAGGAGGCTATGCAGAATTAAATATCGGTGTATCAAGTGGCCATCTGTTTCCGCATGACCGACAAGGTGCTGAAATATTTTCTACTCTAGGCAATGGCTACGAAGGATCACTAGGCGTTCGCCACCTTGCCTTTACGAATTCATCTGTCACGATGTATACAGGTAGCTTTAGTAAATATGTAGGCGACTATCTATTTACCTTTCGCCCCTACATAACCCCCTCTAATGTAGGAACATCCATGTCTGCAGGAATCAAATTGACCCGATATTTTGAAGATGCAGATCGGTATCTTCGGTTTAGTGTCAGTACGGGAAAGTCCCCTGAAGAACGAACATACCCCCCCAATGTAGTAACCGTTCGAAGCCAATCATTTGGAATTGCAGCTCAGTGGTCTCCAAAACAAGCAACATTTGTATCACCATCGTTCAGCCATGACCGCCAGGAAGTGTCATTCAAACCCGGCACATATGTAGGTATAGACAAAGTGTCATTCACGGTGAGTCACCGATTCTAATCGCCGCGCTTTGATTAAGTTGGCAAGTAAAAAACGAATAACTAAAAGTTTCAATGTGTGACTTATAGGACCTCGTCTGCCAAAACCTTATTACGCTTCATTGCACCCCAACGACCTTTGCTGAAAAATAGCCAACTCAGCAAGCCCGTCAAGCGCCAAACTGAAGTCAGCTGACGGTAACCAAAATTTTCAACGAACGCAGCCAGCATTAACCACAGCAACTGGCTGGCACGCGGGTAAACATGAAAAGACATTTCTTCCAGCAACAACGCACTCATTGATAACAGCAAGCCAAAACCAATTGCAACAAGTAGAAACACCCAAAATGCTGTGGATGAAATCATGCCAAAATAAAACAGCAAGAACATAAACAAATATCCCGTCACTTCAAGTAACGGCCCTAACCACTCAAATACAACGGTAAATGGGAAAGCCAACCAACCCACTGTGCCGCCTTTAGGGTGAAATAACAAACCAATATTCATGCTCAAGCTTTCAGCTAAACCGCGCTGCCAGCGAGTGCGTTGCAACCTGAGCGTCTTCAAGTTTTCAGGAGCTTCCGTCCAACAAATCGGGTCAGGCACAAAAACAATTTTGTATGGCTTTTTTGCCAACCGATAGAGACGATGCAAGCGCACCACCAATTCCATATCCTCACCGATTGTGTCCACGCGATAACCTCCCGCATCCACTACCGCATCCTTTTTAAACAAGCCAAACGCACCAGAAATAATCAACATTGCATTGATAGGAGACCAGCCCATGCGACCGAATAAAAAAGCCCTGAGGTACTCAACTATTTGCACACGCGCAAGGAAACTACGTGGCAGCCCAATCTTCTCTAGAAAACCTCCGCTGATTTGGCAACCATTCGCAATGCGAATACTGCCGCCGCAAGCAATTACCGATGAGTCTTCCAAGAATGGCTTAGCTACTCGCTGCAAGCTATCGCGCTGCAACACTGAGTCAGCATCTACCGCACAAAACAAAGGATAACGGGACACATTAATCCCTGCATTTAAAGAATCGGCCTTGCCGCCATTTTCCTTATCTATCACCCGCAAATTGGGGAAAACTGTAGAGTGATATATGCCACGCACTGGCTGGGTTGCTATACGGGCACGGTATGTTTCAGGGAAGGGTACCAAAGAGAATTCACGCTGCAACACGGCCAATGAATCATCGATTGATCCATCGTTTATGACCAAAATTTCATATTGGGGATAACTCAGTTGCAACAATGAACGTATCGACGCAGCGATAGTGGCTTGTTCGTTATAAGCTGGCATCAACAAGGTAATCGGCGTTTCAAAACCAGAGTAAATTTGCGATAGTTCGTCACTCACATTTTCACGCATCATGCGCGAAATGTTAATCATCGAAAGCATATTCAACGTCAGATAACCTATATTCAACAAAATGAAATACAGTAAAAATATCCATTGTCCAATTTCGATTACTGATTGATAACTCATGCGACTCT
>CANFCA010000225.1 GCA_947445045.1 Gallionellaceae bacterium | reverse complement strand
TCGGACAAAGGCAATTTATAGTCGAAGTGTTGGCACTATCCAATCGGCGCGGTTCTGCACCTGAAGCACAAAAACTGTATCGTGAAACCGATGCAAGCCGTGAGAAGCGCGAAGCGATTATTGCGCTACTTAAAGAGAACGAGCAGCCGTTTCGATTTCGTGGTCGACCCACCAAAAAAGATCGGCGCGAAATAGCGAAGTTCAAGCGGGAGTAGCAATCGCTGTTATGAAATCGCGCGCTTAGAAAAATCTCTCGGTCTAAAGCCCAGCAATGCCAGCACGGCAAAATAAACCACCACACCCTCCACCACCAGCATCGTCAATCTTCCGATACGTGACCAGCCGGAGCTAGTTAGCCAACTTTGTTCTGACCCCATACCCAACCATAATGTAATTGCCAAGGCGAGTAACGCCAGCGTAATTTTGATAGAGAACTTTGCCCAATCAGGTTCAGGAAGATAGATACCGCGTTTGCGTAAAAAGTAATACAGAATTGCCGAATTGAGGCAGGCCCCTAGACCAATAGATAAGGCCAGCCCAGCATGATGCCACGCCAAACCATAAACAAATAAACCGTTCAAAGCTTGAGTGGCAATGAGGGTGGCGATGCCGATTTTAACGGGGGTTTTGATGTCTTGTTTGGCGTAAAAAGCGGGGGCTAAAATTTTAACCAGCAGGATGCCTATCAAGCCAACGCTGTAGCCAATTAACGCGTAGCTGGTCATCACCACATCGCTGCCGGTAAATGCACCGCGCTGAAAAAAAGTCGACAACAGCGGCACCGCAATCATGCCCAGTGCCAGTGCGGAGGGAAGCGCGAGCATGATGGTCAGGCGCAAGCCCCAATCAAGCAGTTTGGAATACTCCACCATGTTATTGCTGGCAAAACATTTGGAAAGCGACGGCAACAAAATCGTGCCCAATGCCGCGCCCAATAAACCTGAAGGAAACTCCATCAAACGGTCGGCGTAATACAACCATGACACGCTGCCTGCCACAAAAAATGAGGCGATGATGGTGTTGAGGATGAGGCTGATTTGGCTAATGGACACACCAAATAATGCCGGACCCATTTGCTTGATTACGCGCCACATACCAGGGTCGTGCCAGTTCATCCGTATTGTCGGCATCATGCCAATCTTTTTCAGGAAAGGAATTTGAAACGCCAACTGCACAAAGCCCGCGATAAACCAAGCCCAAGCCAACCCGACAATCGGCTGCTCAAAATGCGGGGTCAGCCACAATGCCCCACCAATCAAGCAAGTGTTCAACAGAATGGGTGCGAACGCCGGCACCCAAAATTTATTGTAAGTATTAAGTATCGCCGCCGCCACCGCTACCAAAGAAATAAAGAAAATATACGGTGAGGTGATGCGCAACATTTGCACGGTCAAGTTAAATTTTGCTGGGTCTTTAATAAAACCGGGTGCGGTGAGATAAATAATCACGGGGGCAGCGAAGATACCAATCAAGGTGATGACAAATAAAATCAACGCCAACATCGTGGTCACATGATCGACCAACAGCTTAGTTTCCTCATGCCCGCGCCGCTGGTTATATTCCCCAAAAATCGGCACGAAAGCCTGTGAAAATGCGCCTTCAGCAAACATGCGCCGCAACAAATTCGGCAATCTGGTCGCCAATACATAAGCATCATTCGCAATGCCCGCGCCGAAAATACTCGCAATCAGCATATCGCGGGTAAAGGCGAGGATGCGTGAAACAAGGGTTAAACCGCTGATGGTGGCGAGGGCTTTAAGAAGATTCATGCGACTTCAAAGTTTACAAGTAAAATTGTTGCTCATCATAACATTGGCGCGGTAATCAGCCACTTTGGATAAAGGTTCCTTAAAAAGATTTGCAGGAATGCGCATATGTGGCTAGAATGCGCGCCTTTCGTCGTACCGAATTTTCAAGGAGTAGTCATGGCAAATAGCGCACAAGCTCGGAAACGTGCCCGTCAATCAGTTAAGCAAAATGCTCACAACAGCAGTTTGCGTTCGGAATTGCGTACCGCAATCAAGAAAGTTATCAAAGCGATTGAAGCCGGCGACAAAACCGCTGCTCAAGCTGTTTACAGAACTTCTGTCAGCGCGGTAGATAGCATCGCCGACAAGAAGATTATTCACAAAAACAAGGCTGCTCGCCATAAGAGCCGTCTTTCTGCGGCTATCAAAGCAATGGCATAACTGCCCGTTTGTTTTGTAGTACCGCACAAGCCGACAGTGATGTCGGCTTGTTTGCTTTGTAGCACAACAGTTTTTATGCAAACAATACGTTTGCTCTTGCCTAGATAGGCTGGTTTAGCTCAATATACGCACCACGAATTTTAATAGACGGCGGCCAGTCCGCTGTTTTTATTTAAGGATGTTGTATGTCACATGTAATGAACACGTATGCCAGATTACCCGTCGCCTTTACACGCGGTGAAGGAGCTTGGCTTTGGGATACTGAAGGCAAACGTTATCTGGATGGACTGTCTGGCATTGCGGTGAATACCTTGGGTCATGCGCACCCGCGTTTGACAGCCGCGTTAAGCGAGCAAATTGGCAAGTTGATGCATTGCTCCAATGTGTATCAAGTGCCCAGTCAAGAGCTATTGGCTGACAAACTATGTAGCTTGACCAACATGCAGGAAGTATTCTTCAGCAACTCAGGTTGCGAGGCAAATGAAGCGGCAATCAAGTTGGCTCGCTTTTATGGACACAAGTGTGAAATCGAAAGTCCCTCCATCATCGTGATGGAAAAAGCCTTTCATGGACGTACTCTGGCGACCCTTTCTGCTACTGGCAACCGCAAGGTTCAAGTTGGTTTCGAGCCGCTGGTAACGGGTTTTGTGCGTGTGCCTTATAACGATTTAGCTGCCGTTCGCCAAGTCGCGCAACACAACAGCAATGTGGTGGCGGTATTGGTCGAACCTATCCAAGGCGAAGGCGGCATACGAACATTAGACATCGAATATCTACAACAGCTGCGCACCCTTTGCGATGAACAGAACTGGCTGCTGATGCTGGACGAGGTGCAATGCGGCATCGGTCGCACGGGCAAGTGGTTTGCGCATCAGCATGCTGGCATCTTGCCAGATGTGATGACGTTGGCTAAGGGTTTGGGTTCAGGTATGCCAATTGGCGCGTGCCTGACGGCAGGTAAAGCAGTGAACGTTTTCGGTCCGGGAAATCATGGCTCAACATTTGGCGGCAATCCATTGGCTTGTATGGCGGGCATCACCACCTTAAACGTGATTGAGCAGGATAAATTGTTAGTGCATGCGGATAACTTGGGTCGCTATATGCAACAAGCGTTTACCGCACAATTATCGGGCGTAGCTGGCGTAGCGGAAATACGCGGACAGGGCTTGATGATAGGCATCGAACTCGCCAAACCCTGTGGTGATTTAGTAAAACTTGCTTTAGCAAACGGCCTGCTGATTAACGTGACTGCCGACAACGTAATCCGTTTGTTGCCACCACTCATCCTGTCACAAGCCGAAGCC
>CANFCA010000224.1 GCA_947445045.1 Gallionellaceae bacterium | reverse complement strand
TCAAGAATTTCCTGTTGCTGATGCGACTGCAAAATATCAGCAAAGTAATGATTTTAATTTGCTGTTAACGCACTTAGAAAACTTATTAAAGCTCGAAGAGCTGAGTGTTGAGCAGCATCGGCTGGATGCATTGAAAAATTTGCGTGTGATGGATACGCCAGAAGAAGAGGTGTTCGATGAAATTACTCGTCTGGCGGGTGCGATTGTGGATGCACCCATTGCCTTGATTAGCTTGGTGGATGAAAGCCGACAATGGTTTAAATCGCATATCGGTCTGAACGTGCGGGAAACCCCCCGTGCGATTTCGTTTTGCCAATTTGCGATTAAACAGACGGATGTGTTCGTGGTGGAAGATGCTTTGCTGGATGATCGATTTAAGGATAACCCGCTGGTAACAGGCGATCCTTATATTCGATTTTACGCGGGCATGCCCATTGTGCTTCGGGGTGGCGAGGCAATAGGTACGCTGTGTGTGGTAGATCACAAACCCAATCAACTGAGTAATGTGCAGAAGCTGGCGTTGCAAGTGTTAACGCACAACATTACTGCTGAATTGGAAAAGCGTGTGCATGTTGAGGCACTCAATGATGAGATTGCGCGGCGAAAAGAGGCCGAAGTACACATCATGCAAATCGCCACACATGACAGGCTGACTAATTTGCCGAACCGCGCGGCGTTACAAGAAAATTTGAAACAAGCCATTAAGCTGGCGGAGCGTGGCAACCACGGCGTGGCATTTTTGTATATTGATTTGGATCGTTTCAAATGGGTCAATGATACCCTTGGGCATAACGTGGGGGATGTGTTGCTAACCGAAGTTTGTCAGCGCATGTCAGCGGTGTTACGTGATTCGGATAGCATTGCCCGTATGGGTGGTGATGAGTTCGCAGTCGTATTGTCAGATGTTGATGCGTTACAAAATGCGCAGCAAATTGCAACCAAAATCATAGCCGCAGTGAGTGAGCCATTTATTCATAATCTGAACCGTATCAACATCAGTTGTAGTATTGGCATCGCTTTGTATGCTATGCATGGTGAGCAGGTTGATGAACTCATTCGACATGCTGACCTAGCGATGTATCAAGCAAAAAAGCACGGTGGTGGCGTGCATCAGGTTTTTCTCGACAGCATGCAACATGATGTTGATGAGCGTATGAATTTGGAAGTGGATTTACGCAAAGCGTTGTTGGGTCAAGAGTTAACCTTGCAATATCAGCCCAAGTTAGACAGCACAAACGAGGCTTTGGTGGGTGCGGAAGCGTTGGTGCGTTGGCAGCATCCGCGATTGGGAATGTTGGGGGCAGAACGTTTTATTGGTATCGCTGAGGAGACTGGGCAAATCATCGCGCTCGGTGAATATGTGTTGAATGCTGCATTGGCTCAATTGGTCAATTGGGATCAGTTGGGGTTGAAGTTGTCACAAATTTCGGTGAACGTTTCACCACAACAATTGTGTGCCAGCTTTGCTGGCATGGTTGCAAAGCTATTGCACCAACATGGCGTTGCACCGCAGCGTTTGGAGTTGGAAATCACCGAAACGTCTTTGACACGTGATGCATCTGAGATGCTCAGAGTGTTGCATGAGCTACAAAATTTGGGGGTATCTATTGCGGTGGATGATTTTGGTGTGGGTTATTCCTCATTGGCTTTATTGCGCAATTTGCCGGTGAATACGTTGAAAATCGATCGCAGCTTTGTCTGTGAGTTAGGCCGTGATACGCAAGATGCCGCAATCATTCGCGCCATTGTGGTGATGGCGCAAGCATTGAGAATGCGCACTGTGGCAGAAGGGGTAGAGAGTGAGGAGCAATGTTTGACGCTCAAGGCATTGGGCTGTGATGCGCTGCAAGGGAATTTTTATAGTGTGCCCATGATTGCCCCTGATTTTGCCAACTGGGTGAAAAATCACACTCAGTAATAACTTACCCTCAGCGCTTTGTCATTCATAGGTCGATGTGGTTTAATCGCGCCATGAAATTTCCCTTCCAAAAAATCGCGTTAATCGGCAAACACAAAACGCCAGAAGTGGTTGAGCCGTTGCTGCGTTTAGCTAAATTTTTGTCGTCCAAAAAACTGAGTGTGGTGGTGGATAGCTTGACTGCCGAGCATCTCAAGGACAGCCCTTACCCTTCGATGAGCCTTGCTGAAATTGGTGGTACGGTTGACTTGGCGATTGTGCTAGGTGGGGATGGCACGATGCTGAACATCGCGCGTACTTTGTCGCAGCATGGCATCCCGTTGATAGGTGTGAACCAGGGTCGATTGGGATTTCTGACCGATTTAACCGTGGAAAATATGTTCGAGAGTGTCGAGGCGATGCTTGATGGAAAATTCATCGAAGAACAGCGTTTGTTGCTCGCCGCAAAAGTGATGCGGGGTGATGTCGAGGTGTATCACGGTTGGGCGTTTAATGAAGTGGTGGTGCATCGCAATTACACCAGCAATATGATTGAGTGTGAAGTGTTGGTGGATGGTGAGTATGTGTATAACCAGCGTGCTGATGGGCTGATTGTCACGACACCGACTGGTTCGACGGCTTATGCGATGTCAGCGGGTGGGCCGATTCTACATCCGAGCTTGGAAGTTTTTGCGCTTGTGCCAATCTGCCCGCATACCTTGAGCAATCGTCCGCTGGTAATTAAGAGCTCATCGGTGATTGAGATTTTGACCCATCGCACCAATGACATTCACATTCGCTTCGATAGTCATACTGATTACGATTTACAAGAGCACGATAAAATTGTTATCACGCGTCACCCCGCACCCGTGTGTTTGCTGCACCCTGTGGGGCATAGCTATTACCACACCTTGCGCGAGAAGCTGCTGTGGAATCAGACGTTGTAGTTTCGATGCCGAAAAATTTTCCAAATTTGTCCCCTCCCACTTGATGGGGGAGGGCTAGTGAGAGGGTGGAGCGTTCAGAATCCCCTCTCCCCAACCCTCTCCCACAAGGGGAGAGGGAGTGTATGAGCAACTTATAATTACCCCATGCTGAAGTTTCTAACCATCCGCGATTTCATCATCGTTTCCACCCTTGAGTTGGATTTTTCTGCTGGCTTCACTGCCTTGACGGGTGAGACGGGTGCGGGAAAATCCATTTTGATTGATGCCTTGTCCCTGGCTCTGGGTGGGCGTGGCGACGCGACAATGGTGCGTAACGGTTGCGAACGTCTGGACATCGTGGCTGAATTCGACATCGCTGGAATGGCGAATCTACAGGCTTGGTTGCGCGAACAAGAATTGGAGGGCGACGCGAATGTGTGCTTGATGCGCCGTGTGATAGATGGCGGCGGTCGCTCACGCAGCTTTATCAATGGGCGCAGTGCTACCTTGCAACAGCTGCGCGAAGTGGGCGAGCAGTTGCTCGACATTCACGGGCAACATGCGCATCAATCTTTGTTGCGTGCTGAAGCACAGCGGGTTCTGTTGGATAGTTATACGCGCGTGACAACGGATGCCGATAAAGTTGCCGCACAATATCGTGAGTGGCAAGCGTT
>CANFCA010000223.1 GCA_947445045.1 Gallionellaceae bacterium | reverse complement strand
GGTGGTTCCGAAGCAACTGTCAGCGCGTTAGCTGTGGGTGGTTTTTCATCGGCGCGCGCGTTGAGCACACGTAATGACGATCCTGCAACCGCCTGTCGTCCTTGGGATAAAGACCGCGATGGTTTTGTCATGGGTGAAGGCGCGGGCGTGATGGTGTTGGAAGAGTACGAACATGCTAAAGCACGTGGCGCAAAAATTTATGCGGAGTTGGCAGGTTATGGCATGAGCGGTGACGCTTACCATATCACCTCGCCGAACAGCGACGGCCCCAAGCGCAGCATGTTGAACGCCTTACGTAATGCGGGACTGAATCCTGATACGGTGCAGTATGTCAACGCACACGGCACTTCGACACCGCTGGGTGATAAAAATGAAACTGATGCCATCAAATTGGCGTTTGGCGATCATGCCTATAAGTTGGTGGTGAACTCAACCAAGTCGATGACAGGTCATCTGTTAGGTGGCGCAGGCGGCATTGAGTCAGTGTTCTGCGCATTGGCTGTGCATAATCAAATTTCCCCTCCAACTATCAACATCTTTGAGCAAGACCCGGAGTGCGATTTGGACTATTGCGCGAATGTTGCGCGCGATATGAAAATCGATGTGGCGGTGAATAATAATTTTGGCTTTGGTGGGACGAACGGTTCATTAGTATTTCGTAAGGTTTAGTTTTAACGCACGATGCTAGTCAACGGCGAAACCGGAAACTTGATTAGCATCCGTGACCGAGGATTCCTCTACGGCGATGGTGTGTTTCGCACCCTACGCGTATCAAATGGTCAAGCACAGCATTGGCGGCTGCACTACCAAAAGCTCCAACACGACTGCACTGCGTTAGGCATAGTTTGTCCAGACTTTGCACAACTTTCTGCCGAGCTAGAAAATCTTCTCAGCAGTCAAACTGATTGCGCAATCAAACTCATCGTCACACGCGGCATCTCCACACGCGGCTACGCGCCATCTTCACAAACAACACCGACGCATACTTGGGATGTCGTGCCGTTACCTGATTATCCGGCTGCGTGGGTAACGCACGGCATCAAAGCGCGTTTATGCCAATTACGCTTGAGTCGGCAACCGTGCTTGGCGGGTATCAAACACCTCAATCGCTTGGAAAATGTGCTTGCCGCAAGGGAGTGGAACGACACAGAAATCGCCGAAGGGCTGCTGATGGATGCCGATGGCAACGTCATCGAAGGCGTGCGCAGTAACCTTTTCGCGGTGCTGAACGGTAAGCTGACAACACCGTCTTTATTGGGCTGTGGCGTAGCCGGTATTCAGCGTGATAGGGTTATTGCTTGGGCTAACAGCAACAATGTGCCATTCGAAATTCGTGCGCTTAATTGGGATGAAGTCATCAATGCCGATGAATTATTTATCGTGAACAGCCTGATAGGTGTGTGGCCGATACGTGAATTGGAACAACGCCATTGGACAGATTTCACGACGGCGTATCGGGTGCAATTGGAGTTGAGTGAATGACCCGTCTCCTAACTTTAATTTTCTTAATCGGTTTGTTATTGGCTGGCTACATAGGCTATTACTTATCACAGCCTTTGCCTCTTACCAGTACGCCAATGGAGTTTTCGCTGCGCCCCGGCAGTAGCGTAAAAAGCACCGCAAAGCAGCTGCAACAAGGGGGGGTGATTGAACAAGCAGAGGTGTTTGCTTGGCTGGTGCGTTTGTCGGGAAAATCTGGAAAAATAAAAGCGGGAAAATATACGCTGACCCATGCAGTAACTCCGAGTCAGTTGCTGGATATGTTGACCAAGGGCGAGGTGACGCAAGCGGCGGTGAGCGTGATTGAAGGTTGGACGTTCAAACAATTTCGCACTGCGCTGAACGACAATGTGAATATCGCTCACGATACGTTGAACTTAACGGATGCGGAGATTTTGCTGCGCATCGGCGCGACTGAAACTCAAGCGGAAGGATTGTTCTTTCCTGACACTTATTATTTCTCGGCGGGCAGTAGTGATCTGCCGATACTCAAACGCGCTTACCAGACCATGCAGCAACGCTTGCAAGAGACGTGGTTGAACCGTACTCCCGACTTGCCGTTGCAAACGCCTTATCAAGCCTTGATATTGGCCTCGATCGTGGAGAAGGAAACCGGCACGTCCAGCGACCGTGACAAGGTGGCTGCAGTGTTTGTGAATAGGCTGCGTAAGGGTATGTTGTTGCAGACCGATCCCACGGTGATTTATGGTATGGGCGATAAGTTTGACGGCAATATTCGCAAACGCGATTTGATCACTGATACCCCTTACAATACCTATACGCGTGCAGGTTTAACGCCCACGCCAATTTCGTTGCCGGGGTTAGCGTCGTTGCAATCGACGCTGCATCCCGCGCAAATAGATGCGCTTTATTTTGTGGCGCGTGGTGATGGGAGTTCAGAATTTTCCAGTAATTTAAGTGCGCATAATAATGCGGTAAATAAATATCAGAAATGAAGGAAGGTAGTCGTTAGTTATTAGTTGCAGGCGTTAGTTAAACCAAAAAATCTGCGTAATTCCCGCGAAAGCGGGAATCCAGTCGATTGAAAAATCCCCGCAGCGGGACAAAACTAAACTAAGGTGTTGTCCGTTACGCGGGGGTAATTAACTGGATTCCCGTTTTCGCGGGAATGACGGGCTGAACGGGCATCTGTAACTAATCACTAATTGCCACCCACGAACGGTTAAAAAATATGAATAAATTTATAACATTTGAAGGTGTGGATGGCGCAGGAAAAAGCACCCATCTGGCGTGGTTTTCCGATGCTTTGCGGCAACGCGGTTTAGATGTGGTGGTGACGCGTGAGCCAGGTGGAACGGAGCTTGGCGAGCAATTGCGCACGATCCTACTGAATCAATCGATGACCATCGGGACAGAAGCAATGTTGATGTTTGCCGCCCGATTGGAACACATCGAGCAAGTCATCAAGCCCGCATTGCAGGCAGGCAAGTGGGTCGTCTCAGATCGTTTTAGTGATGCCAGTTTTGCTTATCAGGGCGGCGGCAGAGGGCTGGATTGGGCTAAGTTGACGCAGCTTGAGCAATGGGTGCATGCTGACTTGCAACCGAATCTCACCTTATTTTTCGATGTGCCTGTCGAAGTGGCTAGACAGCGTTTAGCGAACAACGTCACGTTAGATCGCTTTGAGCAAGAGCAGAGCGATTTTTTTGAGCGCGTGCGTGCCGGATACCATAAGCGTGTGCAGCAAAACCCGCAACGCTACGCTGTGATTGATGCCGCGCAATCGCTGGAGCAAGTGCAGCAGCAACTTGCGCAAATTTTCGCTACGTTATGAGTAGCATTTATCCTTGGCAGACAAATGACTGGCCGCGCTTACAAGCGTTGCGTCAGCGCTTGCCACATGGTTTGTTATTCAAAGGCGCGAAAGGAATAGGCAAGTTTGAGTTGGCGATGACCTTCGCTAAATCGTTGCTGTGTCAGCAGCCCGATGAACATCATTTTGCATGTGGAAACTGTCCTTCTTGTCATTGGTTCGAGCAGGG
>CANFCA010000222.1 GCA_947445045.1 Gallionellaceae bacterium | reverse complement strand
GGCAAACCACATCATGCACATGATGCTCATGCTAAAGATGACCATGCACATGATGACCATGCGCACGATGATCATGCTGAGGAACATCACGGTTTAGCACCCGGTCAAAAGCCACATGAAACGCCGTGGGTAGTGACACTCCCATTGATTTTGTTGGCGATACCTTCAGTATTTATCGGCTATTTTGCAATTGAACCGATGGTGTTCGGTGGTTACTTTAAGGATGCAATTTACATTGCTGAAGCTCACTCAGGTCTTGCAGAATTGGCAGAGGAATTTCAAGGTCCTTTGATGAAAGTGTTACACGCGTTACAAGAGCCGCCATTGTGGTTGGCATTGTCAGGTGTGTTGACCGCGTGGTTCTTCTACTTGAAACGTCCCGATATTCCTGCGGCAATACATAAACGTTTCCAAGGTATCTACACTTTGTTAGATAACAAATATTACTTTGATCGTTTCAACGATTGGTTCTTCGCTGGTGGCGCACGTGGGGCAAGCAGTTTTTTGTGGAAATTTGGCGACATTAAGTTGATCGACGGTTTGATGGTCAATGGCTCGGCGAAAGTGGTGGGACTATTCTCCGGTGTGGTGCGCAAGCTTCAATCGGGTTACATCTATCACTATGCTTTCTCCATGATTATCGGCGTGTTCATCTTGATGACCGTGCGAACTTGGTTTTAGGTTAAAAACTTAACCCCCTCAATCCCCCTTGTCAGGGGGAAGACAGTCTCCTTCCCTGATAAGGGGAGGCTGGGAGGGGTTGAAAATGAAGGAAAGACAGCATGATTTTTGGACTACCCGTAATTAGCGTTGCAATCTGGATGCCGATTTTGTTCGGCGTGCTGGTGTTGGCAACAGGCGACGACAGAAACGCTTCGTTAGCGCGCGTCCTTTCTTTGGTCGGTTCAGTATTGAGTTTTTTGGTAACGTTTCCGCTCTACACGGGCTTCGCCCGCAATACATCGGAAATGCAATTCGTCGAATTGCATGATTGGATTATGCGTTTCAACATCCAATATTCGCTGGGTGTGGATGGCATCTCGATGCCATTCATTTTGCTCACTGCGTTCTTTACCCCCATCGTCGTGCTGGCAGGATGGAAAGTGATTGAGAAACGTGTTTCGCAATACATGGCCTCTTTCCTGATTATGTCTGGAATTATGATAGGCGTATTTGCCGCGTTGGATTCCATTTTGTTTTATGTGTTTTGGGAGTCGATGCTGATTCCGATGTTCCTGATTATTGGCGTGTGGGGCGGAGCGAATCGCGTCTATGCCGCAGTCAAGTTTTTCCTCTACACCTTATTGGGTTCGCTACTGATGTTGGTGGCGTTGATCTATTTGTATAACCAAACGGGTGGAAGTTTTGCAATACTGGATTTCCATCGTGTCGCGTTGTCGATGTCTGCGCAGATTTTAATCTTCATCGCATTCTTCTTTGCCTTCGCGGTGAAAGTACCGATGTTCCCAGTCCATACTTGGTTGCCAGATGCACACGTAGAAGCACCTACGGGCGGTTCGGTGATTTTGGCGGCGATTATGTTGAAGGTGGGTGCGTATGGTTTCTTGCGTTTCTCTATGCCTATTGCGCCGGATGCCAGCCATTATTTGTCTGGTGGGATGATTACGCTGTCCTTGATCGCGGTGGTGTATATCGGTTTGGTGGCTTTGATGCAGACTGATATGAAAAAGTTGGTGGCGTACTCTTCAATTTCACACATGGGTTTCGTGACGCTAGGTTTCTTTATCTTCAATACTTACGGTATGGAAGGCGCGTTGTTGCAAATGGTTTCACACGGCTTTGTGGCTGGGGCATTGTTCCTGTGCATCGGTGTGTTGTATGACCGTATGCACTCACGCAATATTGCTGACTATGGCGGTGTGGCGAACAAGATGCCCGTGTTTGCGGCGTTCTTTATGTTGTTTGCCATGGCGAACAGTGGGTTGCCAGGCACCAGTGCATTCGTGGGTGAGTTCATGGTCATTATGGGCGCGATGCAAGCGAATTTTTGGTACGCCTTCGCTGCGGCATCCACGCTGATATTCGGTGCTGCTTACACGTTATGGATGTACAAGCGCGTTATTTTTGGTGCAGTGGCGAATCATCATGTGTCTGAACTAACCGATCTCACTACGCGTGAAAAAATAATTTTTGCTGTATTGGCACTGTTCGTATTGGGCATGGGACTTTACCCGTTGCCATTAGCTGAAATCATGCACGTATCTGTGCGAGACTTGCTGGCACATGTTGGCAATTCCAAAATACCGTTGTAAGCAGTAATCTTGAGGTGAATATGTTTTTTACAATAAATCTGATGCCAGCAAGTGCAGAAATTTTTCTGCTGGTTATGACCTGTTTAATTTTAATTGCCGATTTGGTGATTAAACAAAACGACCGCCTCATTACATACATGTTGGTGCAGATGACGCTGTTAGGCTGCTCACTGATTACTGTTGGCACCCACGAAGTGGGCGTGGTGTATGCCTTCAATCACATGTACGTTGATGATTTGATGTCCGATGTGTTGAAACTGCTCACTTACTTGGCGGTGTCGATGGTGTTGATGTATTCGCGCCAATATCTAACTGTGCGCAATATGTTCACAGGCGAATACATGGCGCTCACCTTGTTTGCCACGCTCGGCATGATGGTGATGATTTCTGCCAATCATTTCTTGACGCTTTATTTGGGTTTGGAGTTACTCGCTTTAAGTTTGTATGCGATGGTTGCCTTGCAACGTGATTCCGCTGTTGCTACCGAAGCGGCGATGAAATATTTTATCTTGGGTGCGTTGGCATCTGGTTTGTTGTTATACGGCATGTCGATGCTCTATGGTGCGACGGGTTCACTTGAGTTAGGTGCAGTTGCAACCGCAATCAAATCGGGTACGGCAAATCACACGTTACTCGTGTTTGGCTTGGTGTTCGTCGTGTCAGGATTGGCTTTTAAATTAGGTGTGGTGCCTTTCCATATGTGGGTTCCCGATGTGTATCACGGCGCACCCACTGCGATTACCATGCTTATCGGCTCGGCACCCAAATTGGCGGCATTTGCATTTGTCGTGCGTATTTTGGCGGAAGGTTTACAGCCCATGATGAAAGATTGGTCGGGCATGTTAATCATTCTGGCTATTGCCTCAATGGGTATCGGTAATATCACTGCCATTGCGCAGACCAATCTTAAGCGCATGTTTGCTTATTCGACTATTTCGCACATGGGTTTCTTGTTGCTCGGCATCTTGAGTGGCGGTGTAGAAGGTTATGGCGCGTCGATGTTCTATGCAATTGTTTATGTACTGATGACATTAGGCGCGTTCGGCATGATTATGATGTTGTCACGCTTGGGTTTTGAAGCCGACACGCTGAATGACTTCAAAGGGCTCAACCAACGCAGCCCGTGGTTAGCATTTATGATGTTATTGCTGATGTTTTCGATGGCTGGCGTGCCACCTACCGTGGGCTTCTACGCCAAGTTTTCGGTGCTAAACGCAGTGATTCAAACCGG
>CANFCA010000221.1 GCA_947445045.1 Gallionellaceae bacterium | reverse complement strand
GTTCGACAGGCTGCTCCAGCAACACTTTGCCCATGCTATCCACGATGCGCACTACACCATCGCCAGTGACCTCGAAGGTCTTATCGTGCGAGCCATACTCCTCAGCCTGCTGCGCCATTAGACCGACATTAGGTACAGAGCCCATGGTGGCGGGATCAAGCGCGCCATTCTTCTTGCAATCTTCCACAGTAGCGACATACACGCCTGCGTAGCAGCGGTCTGGGATCATTGCCAGCGTATCGTAGGCCTTGCCGTCGGCACCCCACATTTTACCGCCATCGCGAATCATCGGCGGCATGGACGCATCGATGATCACGTCGGAGGGCACGTGCAAATTGGTGATGCCTTTGTCAGAGTTCACCATCGCAAGCGCTGCTTGGTTGCGGAAGCAGTCGGCAATGTCGGACACGATGGCAGCACGCTTGTTCTCTGGCAACGCAAACAGTTTAGACTCCATGTCGCCGAAGCCGTTGTTGAAATTGACCTTCATTTCCTTGAGCAGCGCGCCGTGATTGTCGATCGCATTTTTGAAAAACACGGAGACGGCATGGCCGAACATGATGGGGTCGGACACCTTCATCATCGTAGCCTTGAGGTGCAGCGACAGCAGCACGTCTTCCTTTTTGGCTGCGGTAATCTGCTCGGCGTAGAACTGACGCAGCGCGCGGCGGCTCATCACGGCGGCATCAATCACTTCACCTGCCTTTAGCGCAAGCTTATCTTTGAGGACAGTGGCCTTGCCATTTTTGTCCACGAATTCAATGCGGGTGCTGACGGCTTCCGGCACGGTGATGGATTTTTCGCTGCCGTAGAAATCGCCGCTGCTCATGTGTGCCACGCGAGTCTTGGAATCGGTAGCCCATTTGCCCATCCGGTGAGGATGCTTACGTGCGTATTGCTTGACCGAGGCGGCAGCGCGACGGTCAGAATTGCCCTCACGCAGCACTGGGTTCACAGCACTACCGAGAACCTTACTGTAACGCGCCTTGATGTCCTTTTCGGCATCCGACTTTGGATCATCCAAAAAATCAGGGACTTTATATCCTTGGGATTGCAGTTCCTTGATTGCGGTCTTTAGTTGCGGGAGCGATGCACTGACATTGGGTAATTTGATAATGTTGGCTTCGGGTTTTAGTGTCAGCTCGCCCAGTTCAGCCAGTTGATCGGCGACCTTTTGGTTGGCGGTCAGGTTCTCGGGGAAATTCGCGAGGATACGACCTGCCAGCGAAATGTCCCGCGTCTCGACAACTACCCCGGCAGCTTTGGTGAAGGCTTGCACAATAGGGAGCAAAGAGTAGGTCGCCAGTCTCGGTGCTTCATCGGTCAGGGTGTAAATAATTTTTTGGCTCGTCATGTCGTTCTCGTCTCGTGAATTTTGGCTCATTTAGTAAAATATGGGAAACATTTTTTCGTATACTGCGCACCACTTGCTGGTCAATATTGAAAATGCGATAAACGAAATGGGTCGTATCCTGCTGTTCAACAAACCTTATGGGGTGATTTGCCAATTCAGTCGTGATGGCTTACATCCTACGCTGGCGGATTATATCGCGCATCCGAATTTTTATCCCGCAGGCAGATTAGATACTGATAGTGAAGGATTGTTAGTGTTAACTGATGACGGGCAGTTGCAACATCGCATCACCGACCCAAAGCACAAATTGGCTAAGACGTACTGGGTGCAGGTTGAGGGTTCGGTTAGCGAGGTGGCATTGGAGCAGTTGCGTTCAGGTGTAAACCTTTCGAATCCTTCGACTAAGCTCAGGACAGGCTTTACTACTCAACCTGCTGAAGCGCATGTGATGGATGAGCCGCCCAATTTATGGCCGCGTAATCCACCCATACGCCAACGAAAAAATATCCCCACCAGTTGGATTTCGTTGACGATACGCGAAGGAAAAAATCGTCAAGTACGCCGCATGACCGCAGCTGTAGGCTTGCCGACGTTACGTTTGATTCGTTATCAAATTGGTAAATGGACTTTGAATGGCATTGAGCAAGGGCAGTGGGAGCAGCTTTGATGTGCCACAATGCCACATGCGATTTACTGTACCCAATTAAAAAATTTGCGAGGCAAAAATGAAATTTTTAAGTGTAGTTTTACTGCTTGCTACGATTAGCCTGATGGGGTTTGCCACTGATAGTCAGGCGGAAACTGCGATGGTAAACCAGCATTTGGTGAAGCTATTAGGAAAGTGGGATAGCTCTCAAGGGGAAATTATTTTCAACGAGAATCGCACCTGTGTTTATAAAGGCAGAAAATACATTTGTGCGATTGCAGATGGCGCGATACAAATTAAAAAACGAAAAGCGGTAGTGGTTTTCCCCTACCGCTTTCAAAATGGTCAACTGCTGATTACCGACCACAACGTTGTCACCGCTTACACAAAAGCTCCGTAATCTTCAGACAATATTATTTGCCGCGCCGTGCTGCGGGTCTAGGCGAAAATAGCGCAGGTTGTGGCATCGCCTGATGGCGCGCAGCTTCGGACATGTTCTTTTGTTCTGCAGGTTTGCGCGGTTGTTGTGGTTTTGTAGTTTGCTGTCCACTACGCGGTGCTTGCGGGTCCCGCGACTGTGGGTTGCGAGCTTGCGGGTTACGCGGTTTGGCGGCTTGACCATTGCGTGGTGGCTGGTTGCGATTGCCGTTTCCTGCTGGGTTCGCGGTGGTGTTGCTATGCCGTCTTTGCCCGTGCTGTGGACGCGGTGGGCGAGGAGCTTCAGCAGGAATGTGCGTCGGCGGTACAAAGCTGTCGATGTTCACTTTGGGAATCTGCGTTTTAATCAATCGTTCGATGTCTTTGAGGTGTTGCATCTCTTCGCTATCTACCAGCGAAATCGCGGCACCGTTGCTGCCCGCGCGACCTGTTCGCCCAATGCGATGTACATAATCTTCAGGCACGTTGGGCAACTCAAAATTCACTACATGCGGCAGCATGTCAATGTCCAAGCCACGCGCGGCGATATCAGTAGCGACCAGCACAGGCAACGAGCCATCTTTGAATTGTGCGAGTGCTTTGGTGCGCGCCGACTGGCTTTTGTTGCCGTGAATTGCGGCAGAGGGAATGCCATCTGCAATCAATTTTTCCGCCAGACGATTCGCGCCATGTTTGGTGCGGGTGAAAACTAATACCTGTTTCCAATCGTTATGCTTGATGAGATGCGAGAGCAAATGACTTTTTAGCTTTTGAGGAATCATGTGTACGCTTTGCGACACCAATTCAGAGGTGGTATTGCGACGCGCCACTTCAACGTAGCCGGGGTTGTGCAGAAGGCCATCGGAGAGGGTTTTTATCTCATCGGAGAAGGTTGCGGAGAACAATAAGTTCTGACGCTGTTTAGGCAATAGCGCAATAATTTTGCGAATGTCGCGGATAAAGCCCATGTCCAACATGCGATCGGCCTCGTCCAACACCAGAATTTCCACGTGGGACAGATCAACCGTGCGCTGTTGCACGTGGTCGAGCAACCGTCCCGGCGTGGCGACCAGAATATCCACGCGGGTT
>CANFCA010000220.1 GCA_947445045.1 Gallionellaceae bacterium | reverse complement strand
TCACGAAATAATTTATCGTATTCTGCGTCAGGGATAGTGGGATCGTCTTGCACATAATAACGATGATTGTGTTGTGCAATCTCGGCGCGAAGTTGCGCGATGCGTGTGACGGAATCCATCTCAAGAAAATAAGCGGCGAGCTTGTGTACTGCCAGGAATAATATCCTGTTCACGCATTTTCAATTCAACCTCGCTGACTTTTGCGCGGATAGGCGAGAGCACTGCTTCGGTGAGTTCGATGCGTCTATCATCCACCAAATTAACCTGTAGCTCCTTGGCAAGTTCATGTGCAACAAGCATCATCTTGTCAAATTGTTGTGCCGGGTTCACCACCCGGGGCACATCCAGCAACAGAGTCATTCCTGCAGTGGTAAAGCGTTCTAAGGTGTGCGGCTGAAAGGCTTTGGTATCGCGGTTAATCAGGCTAAACAGACTATGCCCTTGCGCGTTCAACAAATGAAATGCACCGTCCGATTCTAACGTCATACCGTGAACGGCTGCCGCTTGATAGATTTGCATACCGTTCAACAAACGGCTTCCTGCGGGCATCAGATTGATGCCGATCATTTGATCGACCACCACACAAAATGCGTCTAGTTGAAGCGCACGATGCGTTGCTTCCTGTACATCAGGCACAGTCGCTTCTGCCTTGATATGCTGGGCAATACTCATCATTAAGTCACGAAATTCTGCAAGCTTGACCGAGCTTATCAAACCACTACGATCGACCAATTGTAAGGCCACACGAAAGTCAGAATATAAGGTTTGACTTTCAGCAATGGCGCGTTCCCATTGCTTGGTGGCGATTGTCAAGCCGCAGACTTGCACAGTCTTGCCAAAATAAAATTTACGTTGCCACAAACCGCCTAGTACAGATGTAGAACTAGCCTCACACAAATGCAGATCAATGACAAAGTCACTACGCCCATCCAAAGTTACACACGCCTCATCCTGAATTGATGCTGTTGACGTTGGCGATGCCCCATCAGCCAAAAATTGATTCTCTGCGACTTCCTCTAACGGTTTGAATTGCGGAACTGGATCTGGAGACTTATCAAAAGTTCCCTGATACAAAGCATCCTTGCTGGGACTTTTAAATGCCGCGCCAAATTTGCTCTGATAACGTCGCTGCTGCCACCAGCCAAAGGCATACACCGCGACAATCGCGGCAAAACCAATTGCTAGCAAAGCTGTTTGCAGTTCACTCATAAAAACCCATTGCCGAATATTTCAAAATAACACGAATTATCTCATGCCAAGCGCTGAAATTGTTGGCTTATAGGCGATAAACTCCTTGGGAGTAGGGCTGTGAAATCATTGAGGCAGGCAAATCTCACCTCAATGATTGTAATTATTTTTTAGCTTTAGCTGGCGCAGCGGCCTTTAGAATGAAGGTGACTTTCATCGTCACGCGATACTCGGTCACTTTGCCTTTGGCAACCACCACGGATTGGTCCTTAACCCAAGCACCCGTAATGTCGTGTAATGAATCCGAGGCACGCGCCACACCTTTAGACACCGCATCTTCAAAACTTGTTTTACTACTGGAGATGATCTCGATAACTTTAGCAACTGACATAAAATCCCCTTGAGTGATTAATCGAAAAAGCAATTTACTCCTGTGCTGCTCGCCATGTCAAACCGCTACACAAACGGCAGTTCGCCATTGCTCACCCCAATCGTGGAAACCTCTTCAAGGGCTTTCAAAAAGCCATGCTGCTCATGCAATTGTGCTAAGGATATAGGATGGCTTTTGCCGCGCATCTGGGTGAGGCGCGCCTTGCTGGTTGCAGGCATATCCCACTGCAATCCTTGCAACAATTCATCTGCTGATTCCGGCTTGTTGCACACCAGCACCATGTCGCAACCGGCATTCAGCGCGGCTTCGGCGCGTTGCACGATATTGCCTGCCACGGTCGCGCCCTCCATGCTCAAATCGTCGCTGAAAATCACCCCTTCAAAACCCAGTTGCCCTCGCAAAATGTTTTTCAACCAAATCGGTGAAAACCCTGCGGGGCGATGATCCACTTTGGGGTAAATCACATGCGCAGGCATCACCGCTGTCAAACCAAAATGCACCATCTGCTGAAATGGAATCAAATCGCATAACTCAATATCCGTATAGCTGCGCTCATCCACGGGAATATCCAAATGCGAATCCGCCACCACGAAACCATGCCCCGGAAAGTGCTTGCCCACTGTTGGCATACCGCCCTGCCTCAACCCCAGCAACAAGCTGTGCGCCAATTCTGCAATGGCTTGCGGCTCACTGTGAAAAGCGCGATCACCAATCACACTACTACTGCCATAGTCCACATCCAACACAGGCGTGAAACTAAAATCCACACCGCACGCACGTAACTCAGCCGCCAACACATAACCAACTTGCTGCGCCAGATGTCGCGCTTTTTGCGGATGCGCGTCCCAAATTTTACCCAGTTCTCGCATCGGCGGAATCTTGGTAAACCCATCGCGGAAACGTTGCACCCGCCCGCCCTCGTGATCCACTGCAATTAACAATGGTGGTGTACGCAACGCGTGAATTGCGGCAGTCAACCCCATCAACTGGCTAGGTGATTCGTAATTGCGCTTAAATAAAATCACCCCGCCGACCAGTGGATGACGCAAACGTGCTTCGTCTTCAGCGGTTAATTGCGTGCCGACCACATCCAACATGACTGGACCGATTCCCATACAAACTCCGATTGGTAAGTTCAAAAATAAAGGATGCCCAAGAGCACCGAATTATAAGGGCAATAGAGAGTATGCACGCCACGTATTATCAAATACCATACGAGTATTACTTGCACCACAATGCAAATGACTTCAGCGACATTAGTCGCTCACCTTGCAATTTTTATTTGCTGGGAAAATAAATCGAGTCTGACGCTATTACATTTACATGAAACCCTCTCTGACAATTACTTGGGGTACGCAGCTTTCCTTGCTAGCTGTATCAATGCTCGGTCTTTTTGCCGCAGCATTTGTCGTCGCACAAGATGGATTCACTTACTCAGCCAAGCGGCGCGGCACAGAGATTTTTGTACCTGCACCCGAAGCGTATTTTGTTGCAGCAATTTTCTTTGTCATGTCTGTTTTGGCATTGCTCGCCATTCTCCAAGCGAGACGGGCTTCCGCACTCAACTACGGATTAGCAACTTGCATTTACGGCATACTTGCCTTTGCATTTATTAGCGTCAGTAAGCAGATTTGATTGAGCAATTTAACTTTCATGGGAATTCTATTTGCTTAAATCTGCTTACCTATGACCGAACAACCCATCATTGCTTTCGCCACTGCCGCTGAGTTTCGCCTATGGCTTACGCGGCATCATGCCGACCATCCTGGCATTTGGATGCAGATTGCCAAGAAGGGCAGCGGCATTCCCACGGTGACCTATGCGGAAGCACTAGACGAGTCACTCTGCCTTGGTTGGATAGACGGGCAAAAGAAAGCCTTCGATGAAACAGCCTTTTTGCAAAAATTTACCCGACGTGGCAAACGCAGTGTT
>CANFCA010000219.1 GCA_947445045.1 Gallionellaceae bacterium | reverse complement strand
TACGCTATCGCCTACCTTGACGAAAATTTCGATGATAGGGACATCTTTAAAATCGCCGATGTCCGGCACTAATACTTGTTTAATTTCTGCCACGGTGTTTTCCCCTAACCTTAAACCGTCGTTGGGTTTGGTTTGTCTGGATTGATGTCATAAAGCTTGATTGCTTTGCTGACTTCGCTCGCGCTGATCGTGCCTTCGTCCGCCAGTGCTTTAAGTGCGGCAACGGCAACGTAATAACGATCTACTTCAAAGAAGCGGCGCAATTTTTTGCGTGTGTCTGAACGACCGAAACCATCTGTACCCAACACTCTAAAATGTTTAGGCAAGAAGCCACGAATCTGATCGGCGAAGGAACGCATATAATCCGTCGCTGCAATCACTGGGCCGCTGCGATCCGCCATACATTGTTCAACGTAGCTGACGCGTGCTTTTGCTTCGGGATGCAGCATGTTCCAACGCTCGCAATCCAATCCTTCACGGCGCAATTCGGTAAAGCTGGTCACACTCCAAATATCGGATGCAACGCCGAAATCTTTTTCCAGTAACTCTGCTGCCGCAATCACTTCGCGCAAAATCGTGCCGCTACCCATCAGTTGCACTTTGGCAGATTTGGCGGATGTAGCTTTGCCTTCTTGGAATAGATACATGCCCTTGAGAATGCCTGTTTCCGCGCCTTGCGGCATGGCAGGGTGGGCATAATTTTCGTTCATTACGGTGAGGTAATAAAACACGTCCTCTTGATTCACAAACATGCGACGCATACCGTCGTGAATAATTACCGCGAGTTCGTAAGCGAAAGTTGGGTCGTATGACACGCAATTAGGAATCGTCGCCGACATCAAATGGCTATGGCCATCTTCGTGCTGCAAGCCTTCGCCGTTCAGCGTGGTGCGTCCAGCTGTACCACCCAGCAAGAAGCCGCGCGCGCGCAAATCACCTGCCGCCCAAGCCAAATCACCAATGCGCTGGAAGCCGAACATCGAGTAGTAAATATAGAACGGCAACATCGCTTTGCCGTGGTTGGCATACGCAGTCGCTGCGGCAATCCAAGACGACATCGCACCCGCTTCGTTAATACCTTCCTGTAACACTTGCCCGCTTGAAGATTCTTTATAAAACATCAACTGATCGGCATCTTGCGGTGTGTAAAGTTGGCCCACCTGCGAGAAAATTCCCAGTTGGCGGAACATGCCTTCCATACCAAAGGTACGCGATTCATCCGGCACAATCGGCACGATTTGCTTGCCTATATTCTTGTCTTTGACCAAGATGCCCAGCATGCGCACAAACGCCATAGTCGTCGATATCTCTCGGTCTTCGGTGGTTTTGAGCAATGCATCGAAGGCTGATAATTCGGGTATCTGCAACGGCTCAGTGACTGGCTTGCGTTCAGGCACAACGCCCATCTCGCTGGTGCGCTCCTTGAGGTATTTCATCTCCAAACTATCTTCAGCCGGACGATAAAAATTCAAGCTGGCAACTTGCTCGTCGTTCAACGGAATGTTGAAACGGTCGCGGAATTTCAGCAGCACTTCACCCGCCATTTTCTTTTGCTGATGGGTGATGTTCTGACCTTCACCTGCTTCGCCCATACCATAGCCTTTAACGGTTTTAGCCAGAATCACAGTAGGCTGACCCGTGTGCTTGGTGGCTGCCGCGTAAGCCGCAAAGACTTTGTGCGGATCGTGACCACCACGGTTCAAACGCCAGATTTCGTCATCCGACATATCAGCCACCATCTCCAATAACTCAGGAGATTTGCCGAAGAAATGTTCGCGCACATACGCGCCATTTTTGGATTTATAAGTTTGATACTCGCCGTCCACCACTTCCTGCATACGCTTTTGCAACAGGCCTTTGGTGTCCTTGGCAAACAGACGATCCCATTTGCTACCCCACACCACCTTGATGACATTCCAACCCGCGCCACGGAATACGCCTTCCAATTCTTGAATGATTTTTCCGTTGCCACGTACTGGGCCATCGAGACGTTGCAAGTTACAGTTGATAACAAAAATCAGATTGTCGAGTTTTTCGCGACCCGCCATCGAAACAGCACCTAGCGATTCAGGTTCATCAGTTTCACCATCACCCAGATACGCCCACACCTTGCGACCCGCTGTAGAAGCCATGCCGCGCAGTTCCATGTAGCGCATAAAACGTGCTTGATAAATCGCCATCAACGGGCCGAGACCCATCGATACAGTGGGGAACTGCCAGAAATCTGGCATCAGCCAAGGATGCGGGTAAGAGGACAATCCGTCGCCATCCGCCTCTTGACGGAACTTGTACATTTGCTCTTCTGAAATGCGTCCTTCAAGGAAAGCGCGGGCATATACGCCGGGTGAAGAGTGACCTTGGAAATACACCAAATCCCCGCCGTGTGTGTCTGTCTTGCCGTGGAAAAAATGGTTGAACGCCACATCGTAAAGCGTCGCGGCAGAAGCAAAGCTGGCTATGTGCCCACCTAATTCCGAAGAATCGCGGTTAGCATTTAACACCAACGCCATCGCATTCCAACGCATCAAAGCGCGAATGCGATGCTCCAAATCATGGTTGCCGCTAGAGCGTTGCTCTTCGCTGACGCGTATCGTGTTGCAATAAGGCGTAGTCGCGCTAAAAGGCACGCCAGCACCCGAATTGCGGGCTTTATCTATCAGCTGTTCCAGCAAAAAATGCGCGCGTTCCGCACCTTCGTTTTCTAACACCGACTCAAGCGCGTCCAACCACTCTTGAGTTTCTTGCGGATCGTAATCAGGTAGTAATGACATCTATACACTCTCTCTTAATTATTTACTGCTGTTTGCTATACCGTTCATGCTGAGCGTAGCTGGCGTAGCCAGTGAAGTCGAAGTATAACGGTGTGGCTTTAACCCTTCGACTTCGGCGATAAGGCTGCCTACGCTGATAAAACAATTAGTCATTCGACTAAGCTGACTCTAAGACGACAGCCAAGTCGTTGGTTATCAGGGCGAACTGTTTTTTTATAGTCATACCGAGCAATCAACAACTTCCTGCTCAGTCACAACATACTCAACCTTAATATCCGTAGCCTCTTGCGGCATATCCTCAACCACTTGCAGCCCAAACGCCGCCGCAACCAAGGTCGGGCGATGCTCAATTTGAGCTAGCAACTTATCGTAAAAACCGCCACCATAACCCAGCCGCGCACCGCTTCGGGTGAAAGCCACCCCCGGCAAGAGGGCGAATTCTACCTCATTTAGGGTATTTAACCTCTCACAGCGTTCGATGATCGGCTCAGGAATACCCCACAAACCCGATGCCAACTGGCTCGCCAAGTCATCCGCCCAATACAAATCAAGCTGATCGGTGTGGCTATTCACCTTGGGCAAAGCCAACTGCTTGCCGTCCGCCAATACCTGCTTAACCCAAATGAAACTATCGAACTCAGCACCAAAATTCATATAACCCAGCACCACATTGGCTTGTTGATATGCGGGGAGCTGCAACAAACGTGCTGTGATAGCAGCACTATGCGCGGTGCGGACATCAGGCGATAGCTG
>CANFCA010000218.1 GCA_947445045.1 Gallionellaceae bacterium | reverse complement strand
TGTGTATGCGCTCCAAGGTAAAAAAATTGGCGAAATCCTGAACACCTTGGGTGTAATAGACAGTCAGACCTTGCATGCTGTCGAGCAACATCACAGCACCAAAAAAGCCAGAAGCAAGCCAATTGGCGAGCTGCTGATACACATGGGTTTCATCGATGCGGAAGAATTAACTAGGGCACTGTGCGTCCAGTCTGGTGTACTGATGGTGGCCTTGCCACTCATCCAAGTTCCTCGTGACCTGCTGAGTCTGGTTCCCATTCAACTAGCTAAAATCAAGAAAGCCATCCCAGTCGGTGCTTACAACAAATCTCTCTATTTAGCGGTATCTGATCCGGCTACCTTTGCGGACAAACAGCAATTCGCGATCCTCACCAAATTAAATATCAAACTGGTTTACGCGCCCCCGTATGAGATTCAATTTTTCCTCGATAGCACTTGGTCAGAATTGATTTCGGATATTTGGACTGGTTAAAGGTAAGTGTTCCTGATAGCTACGATGACAACATTAGAAACTTGGGAATTGATGAGTTACGTGGTGACCGTTATCGGTTTGCCGCTGGCGATTTCTGTATTTATTTTTGAGCAACGCAAAGAGCGCGATAACGAAGAGGAGGAAGTCTATCAACTCCTTTCGGACAACTATCAAGATTTCCTCAAGATCGCACTCGAACATCCTGATCTACATATCTTCGCTATCGAGGAAACGCCTGCACTTTCTGTTGAACAACGTGAACGCATGTTTATTATATTTAGCATGTTGATCTCATTATTCGAGCGCGCTTACTTGCTGCTATACGAAGAAAAGATGTCCATCAAACAACTGCGGCGCTGGCGCTCATGGGAAGACTATATGGGCGAATGGTGTAACCGTGCCGACTTTCGCGCTGCCCTACCCGCTTTGCTAAACGGTGAAGACCCTGAGTTTTCTGGCTATATTCAAAACCTTGCTTCACGCAATTTAGCGCCACAATGAACTAAGTGAGGTTTCGAGTATCGGATACAGACTATTCGTTCGAACTTTTAATCACTTTAAAAAATCGTATTTCAGCTAAATAGGAAATCCATGCTCACGGTATTAGTCATCAACTCCAAAGGCGGTTCGGGGAAAACCACTTTGAGTACCAATCTGGCCAGTTACTATGCCAGTAAGAAATGCAAAACCGCGCTTATGGATTACGATTCTCAGGGTTCCAGCCTGCAATGGTTAAAATTACGTCCTAGCCACATAGAGAAAATTCATGGCGCGAATGCCGTACCGCCCAAGGGTGCAGTGATTCAGCGCAGCATACAAGCCTGGATTCCAACTGATACCGAAATGCTAATTCTGGATGCCCCCGCTGGTACAAAAGGCTTGCTCCTACAAGAGCTGGTTCGCAAAGCCAACTACATCCTCATCCCCGTCGCACCCTCACCCATCGACATTCATGCCACAGCTGACTTCATCAAAGATTTGTATTTAACGGGGGGCGTACGCAGTTCCACAGCAAAAGTCGCCGTTGTAGCCAACCGAGTGCGCAGTGATTCTGCCGCCATGTATGCGTCGCTTGAAAATTTTCTGGGTGCATTAAAATTACCCATCCTCACTAGCATCAGCGATTCAGATCGTTATCTACAGGCGGTGGCAAAAGGCTTGGGGGTGTTTGAAATGGATGAAATCGTCACAGCAAAAGAAAGGCGCGAGTTGCTGCCCATTATGAAATGGCTAGAAGGTCATGCACCCAACAAACACGGAGTTCGCACTGAGAGCAAAGTCATTAATTTGGAAGATTCCAGAAAATGGAAAGCCTATCGCGCGGACGGATTCTCGCTCAACCCGACAGGCCGGTTTAACCACTACAACTGACGTTGACGCAACGCCACACGCTTGAGATATGCCTCACGCGCAATCTGCACATCTTCCAGAAAATACGGCAGCTCTTTAAGTAACATGGCTTGTGGCCCATCCACCAAGGCTTTAGGCGGAGCAGGATGAAAATCCACCAATACCATATTCGCGCCAGCAATGATGCCTTGTGCAGTTACCTGCATCATGTCGAGGATGCCGTCTGGCGAAGATTGACGCGAGCCGACTGAGTGCGATGGATCAATACACACTGGCATACGCGTCAAACGTTTTACCACTGGCACGTGTGAAAAATCGACGAAGTTGCGATGTGGGTCGCCCATGTTGGTCTTCATGCCACGCAGCCCGAACACCACATTGCGATTACCCTCCGAAGCCAGATATTCTGCGGCATTCAGCGATTCGTCTAAAGTAATACCAAAGCCGCGTTTGAGCAAAATTGGCATCTCAGTTTGTCGCCCAACGATTTTCAACAACTCGAAATTCTGTGTATTGCGCGTACCAATTTGTAACATCACACCCGTTGGATTACCCGTTTGATGCAAGGCTTCTTTGATTTCGTTGAGGTGAGATTCATGCGTGATTTCCATCGCAATGACTTTGATATCGTACTTGCCTGCCAACTCAAAAACATAATTCAAGCAATTTTTACCATGTCCCTGAAACGCATACGGGCTGGTACGTGGCTTATATGCACCCATGCGCGTACACACCTGACCGTTATCGCGAACCGCTTTCATCATGATCTCAACATGCTCACGATTATCCACCGCGCACAAACCGGCAAATACGTTCAGCGTGTCCTGACCAAAACGCACCCCGTTGTAATCGAAATGGGTAGGGCGCTGGTCATCTTTATGCCGACCCAAAATACGATACTCCTCAGAAACACGCACCACGCGTTCAACGCATGGCAAGCTTTGCATCGTCTCCATATCCAACGATTTGGTGTCACCAATTAAATATATTTCAGTCAGGCTGGTGACACTGCCGGGCTCAACATGCACGCGGGTTTGAATGCCTTTTAATGTCGCCAAATGCGACAACAGTTGCTGGTATTCCGGCGTGTTTTGGTTAACTTGAGCGCTGAGAATTAAAATCATTTTTTACAATTCCTATCTACTTTTATAATTATTTAGAGCCGAGCAAAATCGCTCGTTGCGCTGACCACTGTACCAATGGTTCCCGTGTAAAACCACTCTTGGCAAACTGCTGCCAACGGCCAATCACAAAGCACACCAGCACATTTGCATGCGCACCCACATCCACTGCCTCGCCCATTTCGCCTTGTGTAGCCGCCATGCGCAACGATTGCTTAAGCGTGGATTCAATGCGATCCAGTAGTTGGTTTATGCGCTGCTGCAAACGCTCATCTTCATTGACCAAAGCATCGCCGATCAGCACGCGCGCCATGCCGCGATTTTGTTGCGCGAAGCCTAACAGCATCGACATGATGGCTTCGATTTGTTTGCTGCCACTTTTTTCTTCTTGAGTAATTTTATTGATCAAACCGAATATGGTCTGTTCGATAAATTCAATCAATCCTTCAAACATCTGCGCCTTGCTGGCAAAGTGCCGATACAACGCTGCTTCAGAAATATCCAATCGCGCCGCGAGCGCAGCAGTGGTGATTTTTTCTACCTTAGGCTGCTCCAACATCTGCGCCACGGTTTGCAAGATTTGTAACTTA
>CANFCA010000217.1 GCA_947445045.1 Gallionellaceae bacterium | reverse complement strand
GCACTAAGGATGTAATTTTAACGCATAATCACGCCATGAGACGCTTGTTAATTATTGGTTGCGGCGATGTTGCTCTACGCACGATTCCGCTGTTGCGTGGGCATTACCGACTGTATGCGCTGATTAGAAATCCCACTTACTCTGCTAAATTGCGTGAGTTGAGCGTTACCCCGATGATCGCCGATTTGGATGATCGAGCGAGTCTTGCGCGCATTACTGGGTTGGCCGATGTAGTGTTGCACTTTGCGCCACCTGCGGCTAATCAAACGCATCGACCATCGCCCCCTCTCCCATCGGGGGAGGGTTGGGGTGGGGGAAGTCCCGTTGTAGTGGATAAACGCACTCGCAATTTACTCGCAGCACTTTCGGGCGGCGCGTTGCCCAAGCAACTTATCTATATCAGCACCAGTGGTGTGTATGGTGACTGTGCGGGCGACTACGTGAGTGAAACGCGCCCCGTTAATCCTATGAGTAATCGCGCGCAATTGCGAGTGGATGCGGAAAATCAAATTCGTGCTTGGGCAAAACGCAACGGAGTACGTGCCAGTATTTTGCGTGTGCCGGGCATATATGCGCCTGACCGGCTGCCGCTAGACCGCTTGCGCGCTGGCTCGCCAGCCATCACCGTAATTGAGGATGGTTACAGCAATCACATCCATGCTGATGACTTGGCGCGCATCGTGGTTGCTACGTTACGTTATGGAAAAGCCAGCCGCGTGTATCACACCGTGGATGAGGACGAGATGAAAATGGGCGACTACTTTGATGCGGTGGCAGATGCGTTCAATTTACCGCGCCCACAGCGCTTGCCGCGTGAAGAAGTGCGGCGCGTTGTCTCGCCGATGATGTGGTCATTTATGAATGAATCGCGGCGTATGACGGATACGAGAATGAAGCAGGAGTTGAAAATTCGGTTGCTGTACCCCACAGTAGCTCATACGCTAGCAACGCCAACTGCGTAAAGAATTTTAGGAGACTTACCATGAATACCATTACCCCATTTACCCCGCGCCAATCGCGCAGCGTCGAACACTTAATTGCAGGTGTCGCCACCTCAGATGGCGCGGGCGTAAAGTTGACTCGCGTATTGACTGGCAAGCTACAACAACGCCTCGATCCTTTTTTAATGCTGGATGCTTTTGGTAGCGATAATCCCGACGACTACATCGCGGGATTTCCCGATCATCCGCATCGCGGTTTTGAGACTATCACATACATGTTGGCAGGACGGATGCGCCACCGTGATAGTGCGGGTAACGAAGGATTGTTGGAAAACGGTGGAGTGCAGTGGATGACTGCGGGTCGAGGTGTGATTCACTCAGAAATCCCCGAACAAAAAGATGGTGTGATGGAAGGCTTTCAGTTGTGGCTCAACCTACCCGCCAGCAGAAAAATGATTGCCCCGTGGTATCGAGATATAGGCAGCGCGGAGATTCCAGAATACGTGACTGCATCGGGTGTGAAGGTGAGAGTCATTGCGGGAAGTAGTAATGGTGTGAGCGGCGCGGTCACACGAGAAACGACAGAGCCTGTGTACTTGGATGTGCATCTGCCTGCTGGAGCAGAATTCTCCACTGCGATTCCCCATACGCACAATGCATTCATCTACGTTTATCGAGGCGCAGTTAAAGTGGGAAAAACAACCGTGCCGATTAAACGCATGGGTATTTTGCACAACGAACCAGAGGCTGATGGAATAACGATTGTAGCAACGGAAGATGCCCGTATTATCTTGGTTGCAGGTAAGCCGCTCAAAGAGCCGATTGTGCAATACGGCCCGTTCGTAATGAACACGCAAGCTGAAATCGAACAAGCGCTGAGTGATTTTAGGGGTGGGCGTTTAGCTTGAGTTGCAAGAAGACAAAAATATAGCCAGTATTTTTTTGTAATAAAGCCTGCTGATTTTCATCAGCAGGCTTTTAATGTTGATCTCGTATCAGGCTTGCGTGTTAATCAGCGTACCTGTACTACTTGAGCCACTATTGAAGTCTTGTAACAAATTTTGCAGGAATGTTTGCAATGTGGTTGAGGTGTTTGCTGAAGCTTGGGTTTGAGAAGCGGCGACCGCATCGATTAAATTCTGGAAGCTGGTTTTTAAGTCACTGAGCGGATCTGTAGTGCTTGGTGTAGTCGCCGTACTTGGAGTAGTGGTTGTAGCAGAAGTTTGACTGGTTGTTGTCGTGGAGCTTTGGCTGCCAGTCGCAGGCGTACTCGATGTACTGGTTGAAAGTTGCTGTATCAAACTCTGTATTTTGTTTGCGAGGCTGCCGTGACCATGTTCATGGTGGCGCACGCCTGAAGTAGAAGCACTGCCATCGTTATCACCATCAGAATCCCCACTACTTGTGGCAGGTACGGTACCCGTAGTCGACGTAGTATTGGTGGCTGGAGCGCCACTAGTTGTTGATGTGCTATTGGCTGTAGTTGCACTGGAATTCGCCGCCGCGTGTAGGGCTGAAAATAGGCTGTGAATAAACGTCTTCAACGCTTCTTGGGGAGACTGTGTTGGGCTTGTAGTCGAAGTTGAAGCGGGCGTTGTGGTCGTGCTTGGCGTGGCGGTTGTGCTGGCGGTAGAAGTTGAACTAGAAGTCGAAGTGGTGGAAGTCGACGACGTACTAGCTTGATTGGTTAAGGTTTGAATCAGCGCTTGCTCAATGGCAGCAAGGAAGTTTGACCTTTCAGCGCCTCCAGTTTTTTTGCTGCCATCATCGTCGCCATCAGCATCTCTTGATCGGACTGACTGTGTTGAGTTTGCATTGGATGGTGCATAAGACGAAATATTTTGGCTAGTAACATTACTGATTGCATTCACGGTAACCTCCTTCTAACGAATTGAGTGACGAAATGGGTCAACTGTGAGTCCCATTAGTCGTGGTTATCGACAAGCTTTCAGAAATCTTTAATTATTATTTTGGAAATTAATTTTGGCGCGCCAACTTAGCCGTGCATTTTGTTAAGCTGCTTGGCAATGATGTCGTGATTCAGCCACAACACCGGTCCATCAGGATTAGAGGTTTCGTGGAACATCAGTGGCCCGGTTCCTTCCAACACCAGTGCACTTAATACGTCTGTAACCAGTTCACCACGGTTCTTATGCATGTCTGTGATTGCATCCGATGTGCCTATCATTACGTCAGCTAGCTCGGCAGTGTTGTCCATCGGCCATGCGGCGAAGTTGCGGAATGATTTCATTACGTCGCTGGCGTTGTAGTGGTCAATCTTTTCCAATAACTCTTCTAAGGTTTTTCCGTCTTGCAACACGGCGCGGCAGGCTTGCCATTGGGCTTCTGCCCATGCGCCACCGTGTTCTTTTTTAAGTGCGTTGAGCAGTGGAAATAACGAGAGTTCTACACCGACAAAAATGTCCGATGAGTTGGTGCGTATCTCCGGGCAGTTATACACCGTGGCTTTAATGCCCTGCTGCCACGCTGCTTCAGCGATCTGTTCCAAGCGCATCTTGGCATGACCTTGGGTGTAGCTGGTGTAGGTTTGCCATTGATATTGATTATCGATCAAAATCTCGGTGCCGTGATAACCGTAGGCGGT
>CANFCA010000216.1 GCA_947445045.1 Gallionellaceae bacterium | reverse complement strand
TCTTGCGTGCCTATAAATGGGTCTAAGTAGCCACCAAAAAATGCCGCTAGCCCACCCGTTAAAACCAAGGCAAATAGTCCTACGGCCAAACGTGAAATTTTTTCACCACCTAACCTGCTCATGATTTTCCCTTCATATCGTACCCCTACAGTATGCGTGGAATTTTAACACTCAAAGTTGAGTTTGATAGGGCGGGAATTTAAATAGCGCGAATGGAAGCGCAAGCTTCGTTAATCAGCGCCGGGCCGCGATAAATCAAACCACTGTAAATTTGCACCAATCTTGCCCCCGCTTTGATTTTTTCCGCAGCATCTGCGCCATTCAAAATCCCCCCCACGCCGATGATAGGCAGCGCGCCTTGTAGTTCGGCGGCAAGTTGGCGTATCACGGTAGCGGACTTGTCACGCACGGGCGCACCGCTTAATCCACCTGCCTCTTCGCCATGCGGCAAGCCTTCCACGCCTATGCGGGAGAGAGTGGTGTTAGTGGCGATCACGCCGTCGATATGATGCGTCATCAGCAATTGTGCGATTTGTGAGACTTGTTCAGCCGCCATGTCGGGCGCAATTTTTAATGCGATAGGCACGTATTTGCCATGCGTATCAGCAAGTTTTTGTTGCTCGGCTTTTAGGAGGTTAAGCAAAGCGTCGAGCGCGTCGTTATCTTGCAGACTGCGCAAATTTTTAGTGTTGGGTGAGGAGATATTTACGGTGATATAACTGGCGTGTGCATAGACTTTACGCAGGCAAATCAGATAATCGTCCGCCGCATTTTCAATCGGCGTAATCGCGTTTTTGCCGATGTTGATGCCGAGTATGCCGCGATAATTTGCACGCTGCACATTGGTAATTAGCTTATCTACACCATCATTATTAAAGCCCATGCGATTGATAATGGCGTTGGCTTGCGGTAAGCGAAATAAACGCGGCTTGGGGTTGCCCGCTTGGGGAAGCGGCGTGATCGTGCCGATTTCGATAAAGCTAAAACCCAGTGCAGCGAGTCCATTGATGCAGTCACCATTTTTATCCAAACCGGCGGCAAGTCCAACGGGGTTAGGGAAATTCAAGCCCATCACCGTGCGCGGATTGTTCGGAATACTCGGCGCAAGCATGCCGCTCAAGCCCATAGCATAAGCGGCTTGCAGGCCACTGAGTGTGAGGTGATGTGCGGCTTCCGGGTCTAGTTGAAACAGGGCGGGACGAATGAATGAATACATGCTCAATCTTTTTTAACGACAACAGGAATGGGAAATTTTTTGTTCTGCTGGAATAATTCCATACGTTTTTTACCGCGCCAATTTTCTGCAATGACATCGCTGAGTTGAACGCATAGCAATCCGAATGCTGCATAGCCAAGTTGCACAAACACAGAATTAGAAATGTTGATAGACACGCTCCCCCCATCACTTTGATAAGCCATCACAGTGATGTTGCAGACGATGATGCCGGATAAAGTGACGCATACCACACGCCCCCAATCGCCCGATTTGAGGCCGGAAAAGATGGTGCTTTCGTTCCACAATAATTGCATGGCTATCAGCAATAGCAAGGGTGAGAGCCATAGCAGACCGAACAATTGTTCAGGAAATGCCGCACCGCCAACCAAGCCAATTGCGCTGAATGCCAGTAGCGCAAAGGAAAGTTTTTCGGCTTGAAAATCAGGAAAGCGGATGCCCCGCGAAAGCAATTTAAGCAGTCCCTTGAATGAACCCAGCAATGCGCGAGTGCTGAGGATTGCCGGTGCGAGCAGAGCAAATAATGGTGTGTAGAGCAATATTTCCAAGGCTAAATTTCCCTGAAGTTGCACCCAGCTGGCTACATAATTATTCAGGTAAACCAAAATCCAGCTTAGGACGGCACTTGCTCCGCTCACGGCAAAGTAATAATTGCGCTGGACGCTAAGCGGGTTGGTCCCAGTGTATAACTTGACCATGTGGCTGGTGAGAAAAACATAGCCAAGTAAGGTGATCGTTGTCAGTAAAGTTGCTGGAATAATAACGCCGGCTTCAACAATATTGGCGGGAGAAGTGTTCCACTCTTCCCCGCTTATCCAGAGTCCAATGAACGGCAAAATTAGTAGTGAAAAAACAAAGATGCCTAGTCGTATCATGGTGTGTTAGTTCCTAAATTGGTGCGGATGTCGATTTTGTCGAGTGCTTGCCATGTGCCGTTAATCAAGCCTTGTGCGGGTTGGTAGTCAGTTTTGTACGACATCTTGCGGCTTTTTTCTATCCAATAACCGAGATACACAAAATCCAAATTCAACTTACGACATAACTCAATCTGCCACAACACATTGTAAACACCGAAACGTGCTTGGGGTAAATCGGGTTCGTAAAAGGTATAAACCGAGGACAAGCCATCGTTAAGCAAATCAATCAAGCTGACCATACGCAGTGCGCCTGCTTTGCCCTGAATGTGAGGCTCACGAAATTCTACGAGCAGCGAATCGACATTGCTTTGCAGGAGAAAATTTTGGTACGACTCGCGGTCATCATTATCCATGCCGCCGTCTTTGTGACGTGCGCTTTGATAGCGTTGATAAAGATCGTAATGCTCAGAGCTGTCTTGCAGTGCGTGCACCGTAACATCGAGATTGGCATGTTGCTTCCAAGCGCGCCGCTGTGAACGGTTTGCGCTGAATGCGTTAGCCATCACGCGCAACGGTACGCAAGCAGAGCAGTTATCACAATGTGGACGATAAGTGTAAGTACCGCTGCGACGAAAACCGTGTTGCACCAACTCCGAATACACCGGTGTGATAATCAGCATGGCAGGTGTAGCAACTTGCGAGCGTGCGAGTAAGTCTGGCAAGTAGCTGCAAGGGTAAGGCGCAGTCAGATAAAAATGTAGCGCGGTTAAGGGAATGTCGTTAAGCAGACTCATGTAAATAAATCGGTATCGAAGTGCCAATTGGTGTGTGGCTCGCAGTGTACCAATTCTTGCAGACGTTCGATAAATTTGCTGCGCGATATTTCTTGTGCGCCTAGCGAAGTCAGGTGTGGCGTGCTCATCTGACAATCAATCATGCCGAATTGCCATCGCGCTAGTTGTTTGGCGAGGTGTGCAAGAGCGATTTTCGATCCGTTGCTTACGTGACTAAACATTGACTCGCCGTAAAACATGCGTCCCAAACTCACACCGTAAACGCCACCAGCCAATTCGCCCTCCTTATAAACTTCCACTGAATGCGCGTGACCGATGCGATGCAGCTCGCAATAAGCAGCGATGATGTCTTCGCTGATCCATGTGCCATTTGCACCGTCACGTGGTGCGGCGCAGCAACGCATCACTTGCTCGAAGTCTCGATCGAAAGTCACTTCGTATTGATGTTTGCGCAACACCTTGTTGAGTGAGGTGGAAACTTTGAATTGGCTGGGGATGAACACCGTGCGCGGATCAGGGCTCCACCAAAGAATCGGGTCGCCTTCGTTATACCAAGGAAAAATCCCCTGCCGATAAGCATCAAGCAATCGCGTCGCAGATAAATCACCGCCCGCTGCCAGCAATCCATTGGGGGAAATCAATGCCTTTTCTACATGAGGGAATTGGTCATTT
>CANFCA010000215.1 GCA_947445045.1 Gallionellaceae bacterium | reverse complement strand
TTATTCCGTGTAACTGTACAGTTACACATTCATCCTTACGAAAAACTAAATTACCTTCGTTATCGTAGAGACTGAGACCATAAACCTGCTGCTTGCCCGCAGCCAGTACATCATGAAAAACGACCAGATCCGTATTCAATCCGTGAACGTTATGGAAAAAAGGCATGGGCGCCATAGGGCCGCGCCCCTGACTCGTCGCCGGCATGGCCATGCTGGCACTAAACTTAGGCTGATCCCAATGCAAGCCTCCTTTGTACTCTTCGGAGTGATTGACGCTGTACCAACTAGAGCGCTGTTTCTTTGAATAATGTAGGATTGCCGCTCGCGCTATTCCGAAATCTGTTCGGACAATAAGCTGTCCCGATTGATCTTGTAAAAATTCCTTTAATTTAGGCTGCTCTTGGCCTAGTTCGATCCGGCGGAACCCTCTTGGCGGAATCGTATATTCAGCGACGTGAATTAATTGACCATCGTGACTTCGCACATCAATGGTGGCAACCACAGGCATTTCTTCATAAGACTGGCTATTGACAAAAATCAATGCCGTGCCAATTTCATCACTTTCTATGACCTCCATTTTGCCTAACATCCAAGGATGTCCAGGTGCTGCGAATGTAAACACAGCTTGATCATGCACAGTCGATATTGTGTTTGCTAGAGAGTAGTAATCAACGTTGAAGCGGATAAGGTTCGCTCCTGGATTAGATTTTGCTTTCAAGAGCACGGTAAAAACTAAGTAGCCTTCAAAGCTTTCTTGCCCAATGGCGCTACTGATCTCGGCGCTGTCAACGACGAGTGTTTCGTCTTGGCGTAAAACACGGGTATTACGCCACCGTTCGATACCATCTTGATCGATGAGCTGCAGATCAATCTTGAGTGCTTCCTGATAATAATTCCGCCAGAAATAGTTATAGAACACAACCCGCGTCATGATGTCGCCATGAATAATCCATGCGGCAGAATTTAAAAAGTTCTTTTCCTCCACCTTGGGTACAAACTTGCCAACATTTGTCGTCCAAGCTTTGAGTGCCCTACGGCGCAAGCGTTCACCAATAGTGGGTAATTTTTGCGCTTCAAGTAACATGATTTATTTCCTTATCTAATAGTATGCGATTTAGGTTTGATAACAGGGGACTTCTTGTGCATTCTTTGCGCCAGTCGTGTCCAAAGCGGATGGCAACAATTTCTTCGACAACTGACTTGATGCATTCTTTTTCTTGATGCGGGGACAATCGATTTCGTGTTTCCTCCAGCACATCCTCTGAGGCATCATCATCTAGTATTCTTCGTGCAATCAGGGGAGCTTGGGTAAGTGGCCGCGAATGAAAACGAAACCAGCGCCAATGCTCAAGCTTTGCAAACGTTAGCTTATTTAAAACCCTTCCAACAAAGGATCGTGGCGTTATAAGCTGCTCAGGAATCGCATCACTCAAATCAAAAACAGAGCCCTCCAGCTCGTAGGCCTGCCACCGATAGGCCAATAGCACTCGATCCCAACTCCAGCCATCACGTAATGCACATTCAAGTTGTTGAAAAAATTCATCAGGGGTTTCGCCTATGTAGCCCAGATCATCGCTTGGATAAAAAGTCAATTCACTTGTATAGCTTAGGTTGGGGATTCCCCATAATGCAAACTCTTTTCCCGCTGATGACCATGACGTTAACCCTACGTCAATCACCTCAAGCCAATCGTAGAGAGACATGCCATCGTCGGGCCAGTTCACTCGGACATTTTCAGGCAAATCTCGCAATACAGCCTTAAGCTTTAGCGAATGCTCGGATCCAATAGCCTCCCGTTGATTTGGAAACTCTCGAGGATGCACGCGAATCACAAGTGACAAGTCTGAGCGCTTGGCAACGTATTCAACAACTTTTTCAATCCATTCAATTTGCGTCTGAAACGCCATGCGAGGATTTTGAGGTAACGCGCCAATCGTCTGCGCTGCTGATAGTTCATCGTAACTACTGGTCGCAATGAATAATAGCTTGGATGCTGCTGGGATCCCCCAGCGTTTGCGAATATCCTGAGGTCTCATCTGACTGTTACCGCCACCATAGACCATGGCGTGATTACCCGCTAACAGCGTCTTATTTTGTTGAAGTGCACTACGCAACCCAGCCGCAGTCGCGGGTAACGAGCTGTACCGAGAATGCCACAACTGCAATCTTCGTTTAAATCCTTCAAAAGAGTCTGTCGTAGAAATGTACAGCCGTTGCAATCGATTGAACCAGTTTGATCCAGCAAACACCGAAAAACAAGGGATACCCAGTTTTTCAGCCTGCAAACGAACGACCAAATTCACAGCATAGGAACTACTGTAAAAAATGAGTTTATCGGGGTGATGCTGCGCAAGTAAATTTTTACCTGCATAAAACGACACCAAACTACTTTCAAAATGTTTCAGAAAATCAGTCCATTCCTCATGACTAAACTTTTTCTCAAAGTATTTTTTACGGTTGATCGTGAAGTTGTACAAAGAGGCTCGACCAATAGGCAATCCTTCCAACTCAAAATCAAATACCATCTCAGGTCGAGTATTAGCAAGAATATTATCTATAGACGAGCGTTGTGTTGGGTCAAGATATGTAGCTAGTGCCGAATGTGGAAATTTGAAATGTTTTAGCAACTGCTTTGCATTTTTCTCACAACGATTACAGATGCGAGCTTTTTCATCTAATGAAATACTTTCATTCGCCCCAATGGATTCCATTGAAACACACCAAGACTTTAATGCACGTCCGCAAGTGACATAGTGCACATCCATACCTTGTGATACCAAAGCCTCTGCCAACAAAGCCTCGGGGTAGGCGTGCAACCAAATATGCGAGTGAGGAGAAAAAAACAATACTTTTGTCATAGAAACTTCAAACGATTCCAGTAGGTAACAAATCACGCAAATGAATGATCCCCTCGTGGGGAAGGCGACAACGATGCGCCCACGGAGGCAAGGTTGACACCACTTGGCGGCCAGCAGTCAAGGCGACCACCATCGCAAACGTTTCTGCCCCTACCACCCATCGTGCTTGCCCAATCGCTTCTGATAAGGAGTCGGCATCATCTAGCTGTACGTGTAAGCCCGCATGCTGCTTTATCCACTGATCATATTTTCCGGGCGGATCGGTGGGATGGGGGCGAAGACGTAGTGTGAACGAACTCAGATTTGGCAAATACTGCAAGTTATTGACAAAAAAATCGAGCGCCTCAAATTCTCCACCCCGCGTGCCAGTCCAGTCTGCACGGAGAGGCTCCAATAAATAAAGGATGCCGTCGTCATTGGGCTGGAGTGGGCGGATTTTTTTGACCGACTCTTGAAGATAGTCATTAGGCCATTGGACGATTGGCAGCGTTGGGAAACAGCGCTTTGCTTCAACAGCCGCATATGGGTCAGTCACCACAATCTGATCAGGCAGCACCGTTTCACCATTGCGCTCAAAGCGCATGGGGTAATTGACCCAGTGGTCGAGAACTGCAATACTGTGTATGCCCTTCGCCTTAGCAAGCTTGCGCGCATCATGCTCCACACTAGTCCAGCCGGTACCTGAAAGTAAGGTTGACGATTCACT
>CANFCA010000214.1 GCA_947445045.1 Gallionellaceae bacterium | reverse complement strand
CCTTCCCAAGCGTAGGCGTATTCTTTAGCTTTTTGCGGTTGTTGAGCTTTTGATGCGACAGCCATAGTGTCTCCCAGAATGCTATCTAACTTTGCTCGGCATAATGCCGAGCTTTGCGAGACTTGTAAAGAGATAATCTGCTTTTAAATTCAAAGCTTGGCTTCGATTGTTTAGGCAAATTATTCAGCATGAGTGGGGAAAATCCGTGCGACCTTCACAATACGATCTTGTGTTTGAATAATTTCGATAGGATAACCCGCGATTTTTACGCTCGTACCCGCTTCAGGAATGTCTTCGAGATGATCTAAAATTAAGCCATTCAGCGTTTTTGCGCCATCGAGTGGGAAGTGCAATCCGAGTTTACGGTTCAGCTCACGCAAACTACTATTGCCTTCCAGTAAAAAGCTCCCGTCATCGTGACGTAGAAATTTGCCGGTTTGCGCTGGCGAGTGCGTGGTGAATTCGCCGACGATTTCTTCCAGAATGTTTTCCAGTGTGACCAAACCGAGCAATTCACCATATTCATCTACAACCAAGCCTAAACGAGTATGACGCTCCTGAAACTGTTGTAATTGCTTGAGTAGTGGTGTGTCGGACGGGATGAAATAAGGCTCGTGAAGTATCTCGCGTAACTGCGCTACATCCAATGTGGAGTCTTGTAATAAAGCCGGCACACGCTTGAGGTGCAAAATACCGATAATGTTGCTGGGTGAACCTTCATAAACAGGGAGCAGTGTGTGGTGGCATGTAATGATTTGTTGGCGTAATTCATCAGCATCCGCGTTGATGTTGAGCGCTTCAATTTGATTGCGCGGAATCATCACATCATTCACTGTGATGCGCTCAAGATCAACTAAATTGAGCAACATTTTTTGATGTTTGCGCGGCATGAAATGTTCAGCATCCAACACCAAGCCGCGCAATTCTTCCAGCGTCATTTTATGGTGACTTTGATCGGTTTGGATTTTGATGCGCAGCAGCCAAAGCAAGCCACGCACAATTGCAGTCGCGATAGAAACGACGGGGTGAAATAAAGTAACAAGTGGCACAAGCAAGTAACTTGCGGGCAGTGCAACCCGTTCTGGATGGCTAGCTGCAATGACCTTGGGCATGATTTCGCTAAACACTAAAATCACAAACGCAATGGTGAGTGTGCCGATTAGCATTGCCAATTCGTTATGTCCAAACAGCCGCAGGATAATGATTTCTGTGAGCGTAGCAGCGGCCACATTAAGCAGCGTATTGCCAAGTAAAATCGAGCCTAGCAGCTTGTCTATTTTGCCCAGTAGTTGCAGCGTGCGTTTGGCACTCTTGTTGCCTTTGCGTGCCAGATGATTCAGGCGATGGCGATTAACCGCCATCATGCTGGTTTCCGAGCCAGAAAAAAATCCGCTAAAAATCAGCAGCAATACTAAGAAGCCGAGTAGCGTGAAAAGAGAGAGTTCGTTCAAGATTGGCTAAGTACAGTAAGTGATGTTTCAGTATCAGTGAGGCTGGCGTTAAGTGTCAAGGCGCGCGGTGCGCTTGCTCCAAAGCATCATCGCAGCTCCGATGACGACCATCGGCAAACTCAGCCATTGACCCATGCTAATTCCAAAAGTCATATAGCCAAAAATTCCGTCATCAGGATTGCGTGTGAATTCACCGATAAAGCGGAAGCTGCCGTAACCAATTAAAAATAAGCCCGATACTGCGCCAACGGGGCGCGGTTTTTGTGAAAACCACCATAGCAAAATGAATAGCGCAATGCCTTCTAATGCGCATTCATATAGCTGCGAAGGGTGGCGTGGCAGGTTATCTACATGCTGGAACACCATGCCCCACGGCACGTCGGTAGGCCGCCCCCACAATTCGCCATTGATGAAGTTGCCGAGCCGACCGAACGCTAAGCCGGGTGGGACTAGTGGCGCAATAAAGTCCATCAGTTGTAGCCAGCGTATATTTTGTTTGTACGCGAACCATCCCATTGCGACCAGCACACCGAGGAATCCTCCATGAAATGACATACCGCCTTCCCAAACTGCGAGAATTTTGGCGGGATGTGAAAAATAGAAGCCAGGGTTGTAAAACAGCACTTCGCCTAAACGCCCCCCCAGAATCACGCCAAGCACGCCATAAAACAACAAGTCATCTAGCAGCTTGGCGTTGAATTTTGGTTGATTAAGTTGGACGATGCGTTTTTTCCCTAACCACAAAAAAGTCATAAAGCCTGCAAGATACATCAGTCCATACCAATGAATAGCGAGCGGGCCAAGTTGCAATGCGATAGGATTGATGTGCGGGTAAACGAGCATGAGTGAATGCGGTAGAATTGAATGGTTGATTATACGGGCTTCTCAACACGCCAGCCAAATTCAAAACAAATGGAGGATGAAACTATGTTTACTGTACAGCAACTTAACACCCAATTCGGTATTAAAGGGCAGCTTAGCTTTCGCGAAGATGCGAGCGGTCTGATTGTCGCCGACATACACAATGTACAAGCCACTGCATCACTGTGCTTACAAGGTGCGCATTTGATGACTTGGCAACCTAAAAGCCAAGCTGTTCCAGTGGTATGGCTGTCGCGTGACGCAAAATTGGCGCAAGGTAAATCGATACGTGGTGGCGCGCCAGTATGCTGGCCGTGGTTTGGCGCACATGTCACTGAAGCTAGTTTTACGGGGCATGGTTATGCACGTACTGTTCCTTGGCGCGTGATTGCATCAGGCAGCGAGCCTAATGGCGCAACGCGTTTGACATTGCGTTTAGAAGAAAGCTACAAGACCCGCGCACAGTGGCCTCACGCCTCGCAGCTTGATTTGACTGTGACGATAGGTGAAACGCTGCGTATGGAATTAACGACAGAGAATAAAGGCGCAACAGACTTCGTAATTGGCGAAGCCCTGCACACCTATTTGCACATCAGCGACATCGGCTCGGTGCGCGTCACAGGGCTGGATGGCTGTGAATACTGGGACAAGGTGGGTGGTTCGGTGCTTAAAAAGCAAACTGGCGCAATTAGCTTTGCTGGTGAGACAGATCGCGTTTACATCAACACCGCTGCGACATGTGTAATTGAAGACGACAAACTGAACCGTCGTATTCATATCGCCAAGTCAGGCAGCCTTTCCACTGTGGTTTGGACACCGTGGGTTGAAAAAGCCACCAAGATGGGCGACATGGGGCAGCCCGACGGATGGCGCGAAATGGTATGTGTGGAATCGGTCAACGCCATTGAGAATGTGGTGACTGTTGCTGCTGGCACAGCGCATAGCTTGGTGGTTGAGTATCGGACTGAAGCTATCTAGTTGTTTGGTAGCGTGTAAACAAACGCTGTCAACCTTATTGAAAGCCCTCGCGTTGTGGACTGGCTGGCAGCGAAATGGTTGGTTGGCAAAGTCAGCGGAATTGTTTAGAATCTTAGGTGAAGGTAAAACTTCGCAATTGTTCAAGTGGCATTTATTTTAAAAACTGGAGAGAAAATGAAATCAATTATCGTTAGCATCGCAGTAACAGCAGGTTTGATGGTTGCAGGTAGCGTGTTCGCAGAAGACATGCCAGAATTGGCGAAGAAAAGCGGCTGTACAGCTTG
>CANFCA010000213.1 GCA_947445045.1 Gallionellaceae bacterium | reverse complement strand
TTAATGGTTTGCGCATTCGCTTGGTAGACCCGTTGTGCGGTAATCATATTCACCAGTTCAGCGGTCAAATCCACATTTGAATCTTCCACTGCAGAAGTCTGCAACACCCCGAGACTACTGGATCCCGGGACACCAACCAGTGGGCCACCCGATGCTGAGCTTTCCACCCATTCATTATTGCCTATCGCTTGCAACCCCTGCGGATTCGTAAAATTTGCCAACACCATTTGACCGAGTGGGCGCGATTGTCCATTGGTATATGTTCCCAACAACGTTCCGTCCGCGCTGGTAACAAACCTGTTTAATTGCCCAGAGGCATAGCCGTCCTGCGTTAATGTATTGATACCAAACTTTCCTCCGTATTGTGAGGTTTGAGAAAAATCAAAAGAAACCGTCTGAGCCGCAGCACCTGCAGGTGTAAAGCTAGCGGAAACAATGGGGGAAGGAGAAGTTAATTGACCTAGCGTATTGAAAGTCAATGTACTCAGGGTAGCTGGCAGTGCAGGAACTGGTGCGCCGTCCACGGTCAAATAAGTATTCCAATTGGGGGAGCCCGCATCCGTTGTAGCAGGAACAGCGGCGGCGGCAATGGTTGCAGCAGGTGTGACTGTCAATGAGGTGCCATTTACCACGGCGGTGATGGTATAAGTAGCAGCGCCTAATGTGACGGTATTGCCCGCAATCAAACCGGCTGTTGAGCCCACTGTCATGTTGCTCGATCCAACGGCAATGGTTCCTGCACCGACAGTTGCAAGGGGCACTCTCTGAAAATATAACGATCCTACATGGCTGGCTCCCAGACTATCGTAGATCGTCATAGAAGTAGAGTTGCTAAATGAAGTTGGATCAATCGGATTGAAAACTGCGGTCGTCGGTGCCGTTGCCAGTGCATTTAAATTGACCCCGACCACTGCATTCGCAGACTGGTTTGGCAACAAATCCGCCGCATTGATTTGCAATGGCACAGGGGCTGTCGCCAATATTACACCTGCTGCATTAGGCATATACCCGGACACTTTGTGCCCTTGATTATTGACGACAAAACCATTCTTATCAACTTGAAACTGTCCGTTGCGGCTATACAAAACAGCACCGCTTTGATCGATCACTCGGAAAAATCCTTTGCCATTGATTGCGGTATCCAAAGGGTTGCTGGTATTGGTGATATTTCCCTGCGTGAATTGCTGTACGACCGAAGCCACTTGAGTGCCCGTCCCCACGCGTGATGTACCGCCGCCCGCCAGATAGGTTGCATACATATCGGCGAATTGCGCCTGCGATTGCTTAAAGCCAACTGTTGAAGCGTTAGCCACGTTATTACCTATCGCATCCAATTGTTTGGTAGATGAATTAAGGCCACTCAGTCCTTGTTGAAAACTCATGTTGATTCTCCTTATGCCAGCACGGATAGAAATCGAATGTCTGGCGGCGCATCCCTTACGGGCATTAGTAAAATAGCATCACAAGATGCCGACCTAAATTGCCTTGCTTAATTCCAACTTCAGATTTAAAAAATCTGCTTAACTTGCGACATTGCAATGCCTTCCAACTGACCTACACTTAACGCAACGCCCTGCTTGGTTTGTGTCACGCTGCTGACGAAACCAAATTGCAATGGCGTGGCTGCCACAGTCGCGCCAGCTTGTGATGCATTCACTGTAAAGGTGTAACTGTCGTCTGCTACAGCGACGCCTGCATCGTTTCGACCATCCCATTGCCAGTTAACAATGCCAACGGGTTGCGAACCCAATTGAATATTGCGCACCAGAGAACCTGCTTTGTCATAGATGGCAATATCTAGCTTTTCCACTGATTGCGATAACTCAACGCCTCCAAGTCCAACTCCCTTAGTCAAATCAACTCCTTTACCAGCTACCAACACGCCATGACCTATCATGCTAGCCGCCTGCAATGATTGCGTAGAAGTCATGTTGTCACTCAATGCCTGTAACGTGACATTTAACTTATCAATACCACTCACCGTGCTAAGTTGCGCCATTTGAGAGGTCACTTGCGCGTTATCCATAGGATTAAGCGGATCCTGATTCTTCATTTGCGTGACCAGCAATTTCAAAAAGCGATCTTGTGTACTCGCTGCTGAATTCGCTGCAGTGGCAGTACTAGTATTGCCATTTAGCGAGGCATACAGTGCTGCCGTGTCGGTACTGTTGGTAGCGTTAATCATGACATCTCCTCATACATTACTGACCAATCGTCAGCGTCTTTAACAGCAGGGTTTTCGAGGTGTTCATCACCTCGACATTATTTTGATAAGCGCGTGATGCCGAAATCATATTCACCATTTCATCTACAACATTCACATTGGGCATAGACACATATCCTTGCTCATTAGCCATCGGATGCTTAGGGTCATAAATCATTTTCATCGGGGAATTATCTTCAACCACCGCCGTGACTCTTACGCCCTGCGCATTGCCATTACCCATCGGGGTTGCGGCGAAAACCACTTGTTTGGCATGATATGGCTGACCATTCGCACTGGTGGTGCTATCAGCGTTGGCCAAGTTACTCGACACGACGTTTAACCGTTGTGACTGCGCTGACATCGCAGAGCCAGCCACATTAAAAATATTAAATAAAGACACGCTCTATCCTCCTTACACTGAGCCCAACCATCGCGTCCAAGGCACTTCTAACTATCCTTGAATCGCCGTGAGTATCTCTTTCAACTCATCACTTACAAACTTAACGCTAGCCTCATAACGCAATGCGTTGTCAGCAAATTGCGCGCGCTCAACATCCATATCTACCGTATTCCCATCTGCACTGGGTTGAATAGGCGAGCGGTACATTACTGGCGACCCTAAAATCGAGTTCCCAGTATTCCCTTCTAAATGCATAGCCGAGGTCTGCACAATCGGCAATTGCTTGGTAACTCCACCCAGCGCACTTTGCAACGCACTGGCAAAATCAATGTCTTTTGCTTTATAGTTGGGTGTGTCCGCATTAGAAATATTTGAAGCAAGCAATTCTTGTCTGGATGAGCGCAAACTCAATGCAGTCTGCTGAAACTGCAAAGCCTGATCCAACCGGTTAATCATGCCAACTCCAATCCAAACACAGAAACATCACGCCGACCTCTTTACAGATGCTAGGCATACTATGCCCATACTCGGTTAAGTTATCCGCGAATAAGCGGCAGATTTATCCCTCAATTCAGACTTACTCCTTGCTTTCAAAAAGCCTCTGCAAGCCGCACAATACCTACATGAAAAATCTTATTTTCTTTAGTGTGCTATTGATGTTCAGCTTGGCTTCATTCGCATCGCTGGCGGCAGGTACGCAAAGTCATGCACAAATAAAAAGCGTCGCGGCAACTTTTGTGGAGCAACAAATTGCTTCCTTACCTGGCGAGATTACATACAAAATTGAGGACATCGATCAACGCATTGCCATGCCCGCCTGCGATAATTTGGAAGCCTTTCTCCCACACGGTAGTCAGCTCATAGGCAAGACCGCTATCGGGGTACGTTGTCCGACAAAAAATGGCTGGAGTATTTTTATTCCCGTGCAAATAAAAATCCGGCTTCAATTACTGATCAGCGCACAACAATTACCGCTGGG
>CANFCA010000212.1 GCA_947445045.1 Gallionellaceae bacterium | reverse complement strand
AGCTTTTCTACTATCCATTGCACGGGTTTTGCATCTTCATCACTCGGACCAAAGTTCCAACTTTCTGCATAACCCACTCCATCTTCATACAGCTTTTGAGCCAACTTCAAATACCCAGAGAGTGGCTCTAAAACATGTTGCCAAGGGCGAATGGCATGTGGGTTACGGATATTTACTGTTTTGCCTTGGGTAAGGGCACGCATTATATCGGGAATCAATCGGTCTTCTGCCCAATCACCTCCACCAATCACATTACCCGCGCGACCCGTAGCCAAAGCCACGCCATGTTCTTTATATTTTTCAGGATTAAAATATGAATTTCGATAAGCTGCAGTTACTAACTCAGCGCAACCCTTGCTATTGCTGTAAGGATCATAACCACCAATGGGCTCATTCTCACGATAGCCCCAAGCCCATTCTTTATTTTCATAACATTTGTCGCTGGTCACATTGACAATGGCTCGCACGCTATTAGCTTGTCTCGCAGCCTCTAATATATGTACCGTACCCATTACATTGGTAGAGTAGGTTTCTATTGGATTGGTATACGAATAGCGCACTAAAGCTTGTGCTGCCATGTGTATCACTATCTCTGGCTGATACTTTTCCAACACAGCTGAGAGAGCAGAAAAATCCCGCACATCACCCTCGATGCTGTTCATATTTTCAGTTACTTTGGCTGTCTCAAACAAGCTGGGGCTGGTGGGCGGCTTAAGTGAGTACCCAATCACCTTTGCGCCCATAAATTGCAACCACAAAGATAACCAGCTTCCCTTAAAACCTGTGTGACCCGTGAGCAGGACAGTTTTACCTGACCAAAATGATGGTTTTACCATGTTTTCCAAGGAGCTTTACCGCTTGCCCAAAGTTCTTCTAAATACGTTTTATCGCGCAAGGTATCCATCGGTTGCCAAAATCCCGAATGAAAATATGCAGTGATTTGGCCTTCTTCTGCCAATCGTTCCATTGGTTCTCGCTCCCAAATCGTTTCATCATCTGCTATGTAGTTAAGTACTATTGGAGATAAAACAAAAAATCCGCCATTAATCCAACTACCATCCCCATGTGGTTTTTCTTGGAAATTTAATACGTTGTTTCCTAACAACGCCAATGCACCAAAACGTCCTGGCGGTTGAGTTGCAGTTAACGTGGCAAGCTTGCCATGTTGTTTATGGTAGGCAATTAGTTCAGAAATATTTACATCACTAATACCATCTCCATACGTACAACAAAAATCTTCATCACCAATGTGTTCAGCAACACGCTTAATGCGACCTCCCGTCATGGTGGTTTCGCCTGTATCCACCAATGTGACACGCCATGGCTCGGCACTCTGTTGATGCACTTCCATTTTATTATTTCGCATATCAAACGTTACGTCTGACATGTGCAAAAAATAATTGGCAAAATACTCTTTAATGACGTAACCCTTATAACCGCAGCACACCACAAAATCATTGATGCCATGTGATGAATAGGTTTTCATGATGTGCCACAATACTGGCTTTCCACCCACCTCAATCATGGGCTTAGGGCGAATTGCCGTTTCCTCACTAATTCGTGTTCCTAACCCACCTGCCAAAATAATTGCTTTCATTATTTCCCCAAGTCTTTAGACAATATTATTTTACTCAATTAGCCAAGTACCGCTTCAACTAATGCCAGTTTTGACAACACTTGTTGAGGTGTAATTGCTTGTTGGCAAGGTGGAACATTTGATTCATTCAATATCGGGCAATTTCGTTTAAAGCAAGGTGAGCAATCTACACCACTAGTGAGGTGCTGGCAGTTTTTACCCAAAATGCCACTGTAATTTGGTGAGGTTGGCCCATGCAGCATTACACCTTGAATATCAAGTGCGGCTGCCAGATGCCCAATTCCCGACTCCACGCTTACAAATGCACGCGCTCGTATTAAAACATTCATTAATTCGGTAAGTGACAATTTTGGCAATACTTTCGTATGTTCACCAGCCGTCTTCTGCAAACGATTTGCACGTTGCAACTCTACTTCATTTCCCCAAGGCAATAAGCAATGCCAGCCTTGTTGTGTAAGCAGTAGTACCAACTCTACCCAGGAGGACTCTGGCCAGTATTTGCTATTCCAAGTTGTACCATGTAACAACACTATGGACTGTTTAGGGATTTCCATTAGTTTAAATGGAAGCTCAGATTCAATTAACTGTTGACGAAATTGACCTAGGCCGTAGTCAACCGTCTTGGGTATATCCATCGAGAAAATTTGCGCCACAAGCTGCCTATTTTTTTCGATTACGTGCAAGCTTTCAGGCACTTTAGTGCTCTTCTGATAAAACCACGCCGCTTGTGATTCGCGCGCACTATCAGCATGAAAACCATAGATTGGCGCACCCGCTAATTTCGCCATCAGTGCACTTTTAATTAGCCCTTGTGCATCCAATACAAAATCATATTTTTCTGCTTGGAGTTTTTTTCTTAACCCAATTAACAATCCAGGGATTTTCCACCACTTCTTTTTATACGCTCGAAGTGGAATAGAAATAACCTTGTTGATTACGGAATGCCAACCAACAACTTCTGCAAAAGCTGGCTCTACTAACCAATGAATTTCAGCATCTGGAAATTTTCGTCGTAAATCACTTATCGCAGGAAATGCATGCAATATGTCCCCCAACGAAGATAACTTTACGACAAGGATTTTCATTAAGCAGTTTAAATAATTGCCAAGCAATCTTATTCATTGGAATCGTGCCATTCTAGTGGGTGTAAGAACAGCGAACAAATGTTTTTCTTGAGTAGCGAGTTCAACAACACTACCATCTACCATATTTTCTTTACTAGTCACCAATCTCGAATGAGACTTTTTTACACTCTGGCACTTTGGCTATTGCTGCCCTATATTATTTTTCGTCTGCTTTGGCGAGCTCGTAAACAGCCTGAATATTTGCAGCATATCGGGGAACGTTTTGGCTTTTATACGCCGCGCACAAACAAACCTGTTATTTGGTTGCATGCCGTTTCGGTTGGAGAGACACGCGCCGCAGAAGGCCTTATTATTCGCTTACAAGCCGACTACCCCAATCATCAAATTTTACTTACCTGCACTACACCAACAGGTCGCGCGACAAGCCAACAAATCTATGGTGACAAGGTAGTATGCGCTTACCTTCCTTATGATTATCCATTCGCAGTACGCGGGTTTTTAAAGCATTTTAACCCGCAGATTGGCATCTTAATGGAAACCGAAATTTGGTTTAATTTAATACATGCTTGTCGCAAGGTAGGCACTCCTTTACTTCTAATCAATGCGCGCATGTCAGAAAAATCGGCGTTAGGTTATGCTCAATTTTCTCGCTTAACTTCCGATGCCTTAGCCAATCTCTCAGGTATTGCGGCTCAAACCACTGAAGATGCAACTCGTCTCACCCAGCTTGGCGCTAAGAACGTATCCGTGATGGGCAATCTCAAATTTGAGATTGACCCGCCCATTTCTATGCTCCAACTAGGCAAGCAATTTCAAGCCCGATTTGGCACGGCTCGCAAAGTTTTTTTAGCCGCAAGCACGAGAGAAGGTGAAGAGTCACTTATTCTAAATGCCTTGCAACCCTT
>CANFCA010000211.1 GCA_947445045.1 Gallionellaceae bacterium | reverse complement strand
GCGTCACTCAAGGAACAATCGTCAGGCTTGGCAATGAAATCGCCAGCTTGATATTGTTTAATCGTGAGGAAATCAGCCAGAATTTGAATTTCAAAATCACGTAATTCCGCTATCAGCGTACTTTGATGTAGCGCATACAAAATACGCGCATCAGCAATCATCTTCGCCTTACCTATAGAAAACTGCACTTCGCTACTGATACTATTTTTCAGGGCCTCTTCAACTTTCGTCATTACATCATTTCCTTGTTAATAAATTATTAAGGGCATATGCCACGTGATTATTGGGTTGCTTGTTTGTGAATTTAAGCACTCAACTCTTTAGCCAAAATAATCGCATCGGCAATTTCAGCGATACGCTTACCTTTGCTCATCGCCATGCTGCGCATCCGCTTGTAGGCTTCGGGTTCTGCATAACCGTAATCGCTCATCAAAATGCTTTTGGCCTGATCCACCAACTTGCGCTCGACCAACTGACCTTTGGCTTCCTTGAGTTCATCACGTAAGTGTTTATGTTCAGCAAATCGTGCCGCTGCCACTTGGATGATTCCGCTTAAATCTTCACCCTGAATCGTATGTGCAACATAAGCACTTACCCCAGCACGCATTGCCTGCTGAATACTGTGCTGATCTTTACTCGCACCCAATACCACCACTGGCTTTTCTAGGGTTTTGGACATCAAGCTGATTTGCTCTAAGGTGTCGCGACCTGGCGCATTGGCATCGACAATAATCACATCGGCTAAAGCGGCTTGTATGGAATGTTCATCAACTTGCTCCCAAGTCAGAATGCCGACCACATCGTAGTCGGCCAATTCAAGACTCGCCTTTAACCATGCAGAGCGATCTCTTACATCATCAATTATTAAAATTCGTTTCAACAATGCTCCTCGAAATAGCAATACAACACGCAATAAGCGAGCCAAGGCTGGGATGGCTATTTAAATTAGTTATTACGAGGAGATGGGATGAGACAGCGCACAATAACAGTGCGCGAAGCATGATATTGGGGCGAGAAAATATCTGAGTGTAGTTACTCCTGATAGCCAAACTATCGTCACTGGCTGACAAATCTCAAATTGGAGCTGTTACAATCAAAATTCCAGATTCGTATGGATTGGGCCCCCAAAGAAACTAAAAATAGAATTGTGCCCGGAGGCTACTTTAGGGTAGCCTTTTTTATATTTTCACAGGAAATTGAGGAGCTAAATTTTTAAAAATACAGATCGATATCGGTACTACGGTAAAAAAATTAATTCTCAAAATATTCATTACCAAAATAGAGGCACGTTCATTACAATCACTTGTAAATATCAGATAAATTTACCCCCATCATGCAATTTATGCATTTCCTAAATATTCGTAAAAAGGATTCAAGTATGAAGTCGTTCACCCCATTGTTCCAATCACGCATTTTGATACTCAGTGCGGCATCTGTTTTGACATTGTGCGCATGCAATCCCACCAGTCACCCAAAAAATGAAGGATCGACAACTACTGCAGCCACAGTGAATGGCACAGTGATAAGCGAAAGTCGCGTTGACTTGTTGGTTAAACAAGGCGTTGCACAAGGGCAACCGGAAAGCCCTGATATGCGAAAAAAAATCATCGATCAATTGTCATTGCAGCTTCTCATAGCTCAAGAAGCAATCAAGAAAGGTATGGATAAGCAGCCTGATGTATTAGATCAAATTGATTTGACTCGGCAATCCATTTTAGCGAATGCTTTTGTACAGGACTATTTGAAGAGTAGCCCTGTCGGAGAAGATACCCTAAAAGCCGAATATGAAAAAATCAAAGTTCAGATGGGTGGTAGCGAATATAAAGCGCGTCATATTCTACTAGAGCGTGAAGCTGAAGCGAAAGCCATCATCCTCCAACTAAAGAAAAATCCCAAGTCCTTTGATTCTTTGGCTAAGGCAAAATCCAAAGATGCAGGATCCAAAACTAGTGGTGGTGATTTAGGTTGGTTCGACCCTCATACAATGGTGCCGGAATTCGGTGCAGCTGTGGCAAAGCTGGCAAAAGGGCAATTTACTGAAGAGCCTGTCAAATCTCAATTTGGTTATCATGTGATTATGCTAGATGACTCGCGTGCAAAAGTGATTCCGCCATTGGATCAAATCAAGCCTCAACTACAGCAGCAAATTCAGCAAGAAAACTTGAAAAAACTATTCGATGACATGAAAATGAAAGCAAAAATTGAGATCTCAAAGGTAGTACTCTCGGCAAAATTACCGACAGAATCAATCAAGCCCGATGACAAAAGCAAACTGGGAGAAGTTGCCTCCAAGCCCATTAAATGAATTTAACATTTATATGAATTTAGGTTAAGGTAAGGTCATATTTTTTTGGATGACCTTTTTCTGAACGAGCGACGCAACTCAGAGGTTTTATAAGTAATAGACAAGGAATATATGCGTTATTTTCTATTTCTATTTCTATTAGCAGGCTGCGCTACTAACGAAGATACCAATGTTGAAATGACTCCTGAACAAATATATAGATACCTTGTTGCGCAAAAACGTTGCGACTACATGATAGGCGGTTCACGTGATTCAGAAGAGTATTTGAGGTGCATGGAAATCAAATAGTACTACTTTACGAAACTCACTCTTTCTTAACAATTTTGTTATGCATTTTTTAAGTTTATTTGAATTGCCACTATGCTATTCCTCGCCTCAAACAGTGACGAGAGGCATGCAAACACGTTGAGTCTAATTGGGAAAATATAGTTGGGGGAAAATCACTTAGGATTCTTCAGTTTTGGAGGTACAATTTTAGATACGAGTTGGACTGTTACTCCGTAAGTTATTGATTTTAGCTCAGGTACGGGGACCTATAATTGATTAGGGTTAGTGTTTAATCGCTGACCCTTTTTCATTCTCAAGTAGAATATCTTTAGCTTCTCCCTAAACAAAACTAAGGTACCTGAACAATTGAGCTGGCAACTTTACCAATTTATGTCTGAAAAAGTCCAAAAAATCGAGTTAACGTTTCACTAATTTACTAGTCACTTCCCTAAATTTAAACTTAATAATCTATCTTATACACTCATGTCAGACACTTTAGAACTCACCAAAGTCCTTATTGCACGCCGCTCGCTCACTCCTGATGACGCAGGTTGTCAGGACATTCTCATCGAGAGATTATCTAAACTCGGCTTTACGATTGAGCGTATGCGCTTCGGTAACGTGGATAATTTATGGGCTCGACGCGGCACGACATCTCCCGTTGTGGTGTTTGCAGGCCATACCGATGTCGTACCGAGTGGTCCGCCTGAATCTTGGTTTTCGCCTCCGTTCGAGCCGAATATCCGCGATGGCATGTTGTATGGGCGCGGTGCTGCGGATATGAAGACTTCGATTGCCGCTTTCATCACTGCTATTGAAGCATTTCTCCCCGAACATCCACAACACAACGGTTCGATTGCGTTGCTAATTACCTCGGATGAAGAAGGCGTGGCAGTCGATGGTACGGTGCGCGTGGTTGAAGTGTTGAAGGCACGTGGCGAGACCATTGATTTTTGCATTGTCGGTGAGCCTACCTCAAATAAATTAGTGGGCGACATGATTAAAAATGGCCGCCGTGGTTCACTCAACG
>CANFCA010000210.1 GCA_947445045.1 Gallionellaceae bacterium | reverse complement strand
TGTGGCGTTGGCGGTGTCGCTGCATGCGCCGAATGACAAGCTACGCGATGAAATTGTGCCGATCAATCAGAAGTATCCGCTCAAGATGTTAATGGCGGCATGCCAGCGTTATTTGGAAAAAGCGCCGCGCGATTTCATTACGTTTGAATACGTGATGCTGGATGGCGTAAATGACAGCGAAAAACAGGCGCGTGAGTTGATAAACTTGGTACATGACGTGCCGTGCAAATTCAATTTGATTCCGTTCAATCCTTTTCCTCAGTCGGGTTATCAACGCTCCAAGCCGGATGCGATTCAACGCTTTCGTGATGTGCTGATGCAGGCTGATATTGTCACGACAGTGCGCAGAACGCGCGGCGACGACATCGCGGCGGCGTGTGGTCAACTGGCAGGGCAGGTGCAGGAAAAAACTAAGCGTAACTTACAGCGCGTGGCTGGTATTGCATAAGGAGAGCCGAATGTTGCGAGTGATTGCATTGCTGTGTTCTATTTTTATTTTATCGAGCTGCGGTACAACGTCGAGTGGTTCAAATAACGGACCCGAAAAAGAAGTGAATCAAAGTGCCAAAGTGCATACTGAATTAGCAGGTTTGTATTACGAACGCGCCCAGTTGGGCATTGCCTTGGCGGAAATCGAGCAGGCATTGCAAGCGGATAAAAATCATGCCCCTGCCTACGGCGTGCGTGCTTTGGTACACATGGAGTTGCGCGAAGATAAAGAAGCCGAAGAAGATTTTCGCCATAGCTTGAGTTTGGATAAAAATGACTCGAACATGCACAATAATTACGGTTGGTTTTTGTGTCAGCGCGACCGAGAAAAAGAATCAATTCCGCAATTTATGGCCGCAGTAAAGAACCCTTTGTACACCACACCGGGTATGGCGTATGTGAATGCGGGCTTGTGTTCCAAGCGAGGTGGCAATAATCGCGACGCGGAAGAGTTTATGCGTAAAGCTTTGTTAGTGCAGCCGGGGATGCCGCAGGCTTTATATGGCATGGCAGATTTGAATTATGTGAGCGGCGATTACTTTACCGCCAAAAAATACTTTAGAGAGTTAACTGAAAAATCAGACAACATAACGGCGGAGCAGTTGATGCTGGCGATTAACATCGAACGCAAAGTGGGCGACCGTAATTCTGAGGCAAGCTATACCCTGCAATTACAGAAACGCTTTCCTGATTCTCGTGAAGCTCAATCGTTAACACGGGGTGAATAATGGAAGAGCCAACTATCGATAACGCCGAATTGGGCGACGCAGCAGATACCCCCGCATCAACAACATTAGGCAACATGCTGCGGGAAGGGCGCGAGCGTCTTGGCATGAGTATTGGCGACGTGGCTAACCAAATCAAATTTGCACCGCGCCAAATCGAAGCACTTGAAGCAGATGATTTTAAGACTATGCCCGAAGCGGCTTTTCTGAAGGGCTTTGTGCGCAGCTACGGCAAGCTTCTGCAAATGGATTTGGATACATTGTTCGCTGCGCTACCCGCCACTAAGGTCGCCATGTTGAGTGCTGCACCTGCGAAGAATGATTTAAGTTTCCCCAATGCGCAGACAGCGCGTCGGCAAAACTATATTTGGTTGGGTGCGGCATTGGTGTTCGTCATAATCGCTTTGGGTTTTGCTATTTCTAATTCCAATTCTCCCACCAAATCAGGCAAGAATACCGCCGTTGAAACAGCAGTCGTGTTGCCTGCAATGGAAGCGGTTAAAGAGCTGCCTGTTGAGCCAGCGGTAGCGGCATCAGCAGTCGAGGTGATTGCGCCAGTCGTAATTGTTCCTGTTGCGATTGTCCCAGTCGCTCAAGTGGTCGCACCGAAAGTTGACGTGCCAGCTCCTGTAAAACAAGCTGAAGTTAAGCCTGTTACATCGCCGCCAATCAAGGTTGAGAAGCCTGTTGTTAAAGCAGTTAAAGCACCCGTAGCGCCTGCGCTTACCAAGTCTGCGGCAGTGGAAATTGCACCTGAAAAAACTATGATACCGATTGACACATTGTTAGGTACCCAGCCTGCAAACTCAGCAGATGCAAGCGATGCAGCGGGAAGCTCAAATTTACGCATTGTCTTCGGTGAAGAATCGTGGGCTGAAGTCAAAGAAAAAAATGGTAAAAGCCTCTCCTCAAAAATCAATGCGAGTGGCAGTGAGTTGAATTTGAGTGGACATGCGCCCTATACCGTTTCGATTAGTCATGCCAAATCAGCGCGCCTGTATTACAAAGGCAAACAGATCGACCTATCGCGATACATCAATAAATTTAGCACGAGCGAAGTCGCTAACTTGACGTTGGAGTAATTGAGTATGAGTTCAATCATGCGCCGTCCTTCACAAAGAGTCATTGTAGGAAACGTGATGCTGGGCGGCGGTGCGCCCATCGTGGTGCAATCCATGACCAACACCGATACTGCTGATGTGCAATCCACCGTTAAGCAAGTATTCGAGTTGGCGAAAGCAGGTTCGGAGTTGGTGCGCATCACCGTGAACACGCCTGAAGCTGCCGCACAAGTGGCTAACATTCGCGCACGACTTGATGCGCTTGATTGCCATGTGCCGTTGGTGGGCGATTTCCATTACAACGGTCATCGTTTGCTCAAAGACTATCCCGATTGCGCGCAAGCCTTGGCGAAATACCGCATCAATCCTGGCAACGTTGGGCGTAGCCGTGAAGCCGATGATCCGTTCACCATGATGATCGAAACTGCGCTGAAGTTTGATAAGCCAGTGCGTATCGGCGTGAACTGGGGCAGTTTGGATCAGAACTTAGTAGTGCGCATGATGGATGAAAATGCGCGCATGCCTGAGCCATTGGATGCTACGCATGTGACACGCAACGCGCTAATTGCCTCGGCTTTGGAAAGTGCGCAACGTGCCGAAAAAATTGGCATGGCGCACAACCGTATCGTGTTGTCGTGCAAAGTTAGTGACGTGCAGGATTTGATTGCCGTGTACCGCTCGTTGAGCAGCCAATGCGACTACGCACTGCATCTGGGGTTGACCGAAGCAGGTATGGGCTCAAAAGGTATCGTCGCCTCAACTGCCGCGTTGTCCGTGCTGTTGCAAGAAGGCATCGGCGACACGATTCGCATTTCCTTAACGCCAGAGCCGGGTGGTGATCGCACCCAAGAAGTGTTAGTCGGACAAGAGATTTTGCAGACCATGGGAATGCGCGCTTTCGCACCGATGGTGACAGCATGCCCCGGTTGCGGACGCACCACCAGCAGCTTCTTTCAAGAATTAGCGCAAAGTATACAAACGCATTTGCGCGTGCAAATGCCCGTGTGGCGCGAACAATATGAAGGCGTGGAAAATATGACCGTGGCAGTAATGGGCTGTGTGGTGAATGGCCCCGGTGAAAGCAAGCTCGCCAACATCGGCATTAGCTTGCCAGGTACAGGTGAAACACCTGCTGCCCCAATTTATATCGATGGTGAAAAAGCCATGACCTTGCGCGGCGACAATATTGCGCAGGAATTTACGGGCATTGTTGATGATTATGTCGCAAGGAAGTACGTCAAGCGTTAGGGAAAGATTGACCTAAGCCAATTTACATATTGGCTCAATTTATTCTTTTTGTGAGTATTATCATGGGATATTGAAAATGC
>CANFCA010000209.1 GCA_947445045.1 Gallionellaceae bacterium | reverse complement strand
TGCGAAGGACGGTGTGGTAAAAGCTGCGCATCCCAGTGTCCTAGCGGTGACTGGCCCGCACGCCACCGATGAAGTAATGGCGGCGGTGCATAAGCATCTGCCCAAGCCGCACGATCCGTATATGGATCTAGTGCCACCGCAAGGCATCCGCCTCACGCCTAAACATTTTGCTTACCTGAAAATTTCTGAAGGCTGCAACCATCGCTGTACCTTCTGCATTATCCCGTCGATGCGCGGTGATCTGGTCAGCCGGCCAGTCGGCGACGTGATGCAAGAGGCACAGAATCTGGTGAAGGCGGGTGTGAAAGAATTGCTGGTGATCTCGCAAGACACCAGCGCGTATGGCGTGGACATTAAATATCGCACGGGCTTCTGGGATGGTCGCCCGCTCAAAACGCGCATGACCGAGCTGGCGGTTGCGCTTGGCGAATTGGGCGTGTGGGTGCGCCTGCATTACGTTTATCCGTATCCGCATGTTGACGAAGTAATTCCGCTCATGGCGCAGGGCAAAATTTTGCCGTACCTCGACATTCCGTTTCAACACGCCAACCAGCGCATCCTCAAACTGATGAAGCGTCCGGGAAATAGCGATGGCGTATTGGCGCGCATCAAACAATGGCGTGAAATTTGTTCCGAGTTGACGCTACGCAGCACCTTCATCGTTGGCTTCCCCGGGGAGACTGAAGCGGAGTTTGAAGAGTTGCTCGATTTCCTCAAAGAAGCGCAACTGGATCGCGTGGGCGCGTTCAAGTATTCGCCAGTGGAAGGTGCAGTGGCGAATGAACTGCCCGACCATATTCCGCCTGATGTGCAGGAAGAGCGGTTGGCGCGTTTGATGATGTTGCAAGCTGAAATTAGCGAACAACGCCTGCAACGAAAGATTGGCAAGGTTATGCAAGTTTTAGTGGACGAAGTTGATGAGGACGGGGCCGTGGCGCGTAGTGCCGCGGACGCACCAGAAATCGATGGTTCAGTGTTCATTGAAAATGCAGGACACTTAACGGTGGGTGATATGGTGACCGTGAAGATTATTGACTCGGATGAGCACGATTTGTGGGCGGAGCTAATTTAAACTAACAAGATAATGATTATCCTAGCGCAGCCTTATTGCAATAACTCGAATATTCTTTTCCAAAATTTGCACTTGGATGCTTTTTGTCGAAGCAATAACTTAGAGTTTATAAATCCGCACCTTAAACCATATGGAGCAATATTTCCGAATTTGGAGAAATGGAATTATTTTGCAGATACTAAGCACGCTAATTTTCTAAAATTCAAAAGCCTCATAGCTAAAAACTTTGATGGTTCTCGACCACCCGAGGTCGATCGGCAATGGCTTTTGGCGCGAAAAAATTTAACTACGTGGGTGAAGGGCTGGTATTTCAGATCGCATAAAGATGTGGTGGAACACAGAGATTATTACAAATCATTGTTTACCCCTGTTTGTGATGCTGACATTAGGCGTGAAATTGATACTCTAAAAATGAAAGGTAAAGTGCTTTCGGTGCATATTCGGAGAGGTGACTATCGTAGATGGCAAGGCGGAAAGTATTATTTTGAAGATAGCGTCTATCTGGAGAGTATAAATAAAGCTTTAGATACTTCATCTGATATAAAAACAATCATGTTTTTTTCTAATGAACCGATAGAAATTGATCGATATAAAAGCTTAGGTGTTGAAGTCGTCTATTCTCAAGGCGCATGGCACGAAGATCAATGGAAAATGGCCCAAAGTGACCTGATTTTGGGTCCTCCAAGTACTTTTTCTGCATGGGCAAGTTTTGTTGGTAGTGTACCAATTTGGCATGTGGAAACACTGACCTCCAAGGTGAATTTCCAAGTATCAAATGGGTAAAACTCATTCGTCGTAACTCCAATAAATCCCTAGATAGGCCGTGCGGGAGAAAAGACTTAAGGTTGTGGCGAGTGGATTTTCGTTTTTTGTTTTTTTGCGGTGCGGTTTTTTGTTGACGCGGATTTTTGCTTTGCCTCGGGGGGTATAGCTTTGCTGGCAGTAGCTTCCTGCTGAGGGTCTGCGCTGTGTTCCGCACGTTCTCTTGCCAGCAATTTTTCTTCTTCAGTTTGTGTTTTGTCGTTTAAAGCTTTGTATTCTTCGGCCGACATTCTGTTTAACTCCTTAAGCATTTCTCCGCGTTGTTCATCAAACTGTTGAGGAGTTAACTTTTTCTTTGCTTCGTATAATGCCTTTTGCTCTTCTGCAAGCTGTTTGGGATTCAACTCTTTCAATCGTTCTACTTCACCTTGCAGGCTTGGTACAGCGGAGGCAGCATCTTCAGCCATTGCGTTTAAATTGAAAGTAGTGACAATGCCAGCAGCAAGCAATGTTTTAAGTATGGAATTCACAGTGATACTCCTTGAAACGAATGATTGGTTTATATCTGTTTAGGTAAGTGTAGGATAGGTAAGTTCAATACTTTCCATATCAAGGAATGATTAAATGCTTGAGGCAAACCTAGCGATTGAGAGTATCAATCGCTAGGTTGGAATAGGTTCCCCCGTTCCTGATTCTAAAAAGGGATAAAAAAATCAGGGCGGGGGAAACTCTCAGGGGAGGAGAGAGAGGGGGCTACTTCATGGCTGGCATCGGTTCGCTAGCCATAGGTGCAACGGGTGGAGGCGGCATGTCGCGGTGACTGCGCATCTCTTGTTTGACTTGTTGACGTTCTTCAGGCGACATGGTTTTCCAGTGGTCACGCATTTCTTTGCGGCGATCTTTGCGTTCTTGAGGTGGCATGGCTTCCCAATGTTCACGCATTTCTTTGCGGCGATCTGCACGTTCTTGTGGTGACATGGCTTTCCAGTGCGCGCGCATTTCTTTGCGAAGCTCGGCGCGTTGTGCGGGAGTCATGCTGTCCCATTCCTTGCGCTTTTCTTCGTGAAATTTAGCGCGATCCGCTGGCGACATGCTATTGAATGCTTCTTGCCTTTGCTTGTGGAAAATACGGCGTTCTTTAGGCGACATTTTTTCAAGCTCGACAAGCATCTCTTTACGTTTTTCTGCACGTTGTTCAGGTGGCAATTGCTGCATTTCTTTCAGCACTGCTCTATATTCTTTGGCGCGTTGCTCCGGTGTCATACCCTTCATACGTTCCATTTGATCGTGCCAAGAAAGGTTGTTCGTAGCGGTTTCCTCAGCCAATGCGCCAAAATTGAACGAGGCGGCTACACTTGCAATTAGCAATAATTTTAGAGGGGTGTTCATTGTGATGTTCCTTAGCAGTGTTGCGTAAGTGTGTCGGTTGCGATGGGAGGATAATAGGGGTGAGTTGTAAAAAAAGTGTTTGAATTGCGGGGTAAGATGTAAGTAAATGTTACCAAAATGCAATCGAGTGACAATTCCTTACAGTTAAGCTAACGATAGGCATTATGATACTTGCATGAATAACGAACAACGAATTTTAATCATTGATGACGATGTGCGGCTGCGTGAATTGCTCATGCGTTATTTAACCGAACAGGGTTTTGTTGCCAAAGCCGTGGGTGATGGGGCGGCGATGGATAAGGCTTTGAGCTTTAATCGCTATCATTTGTTGGTGCTGGATTTGATGCTACCCAATGAAGATGGCTTGTCGATTTTGCGTCGATTGCGT
>CANFCA010000208.1 GCA_947445045.1 Gallionellaceae bacterium | reverse complement strand
GGTGCACTTTACCAGCGGCATGCTGGCAGACCAGTTTTCTGGCGCGCAACAAAATTTGGCTGCAATGAGTTCCTATACACAAGACAGTGCCACGCATGAGTTGGTGCGTGCGGATGTGATTCAAGTTTTACAGACAGGTAAAGCTGCTGACGTGCTAGCTTATGAAGAGACGGTGAAGAACTTAAATGCGCATCTGAAAATTTTAGCCGATAGTAACGCGAGCAAAAAAGCCGCTGTTATGTTGACTGGCAAAACGCGCCAAGCTTTTACCACGGTGCATGCCGATGTCGTCAATTACACCAAGGTGGCGCAGGAGATCGCAGCGTTGCCATTAGCTGACATTGCCGCCGCAGATGCCCATTGGATGACATTCGGGGAAACCTACAAAACCCTCAAGGCTGACCAAGTTGCAGCGAATAATTTAATTCCTGGCGAGATAGCCGCGATGCGTGATGCGACCAACACGATAGCGACACAAGTCCATTATTTCGTTTGGGGCGTGGTGGGTTTGGCGATGATTATTTTTGCATTGTTTGCGTATTATGTTTATCGCGCTATCACGCAGCCTCTGAATCAACTCAGGCTGGTTAGCAATGAGGTGGAAGCCGGTGCTTACGATGTGCGCATGAATTTGCGTACTAAAAATGAATTGGGTGGCGTGGCGCGAACATTGGATAAATTGCTTGATGATAGAAGCGAAGCGGTAGGGATAGCCGCAAAAGAAAATGAGCGGCTGAATAATTCAGTGATTGGCTTGTTTGTTGCGATGGGCGCGTTGTCGGAAAAAGATTTGACGGTTCGTGCGCCTGTTACCGAAGACATTATCGGTACGCTGGGGGATGCGATTAACCAACTGACGGATGTGACCGCGACGGTGTTGCATCATGTCACCAAAATTGCGGGCGTGGTTGAACATGCGTCCGAACGGATGAAGCAGCAGTCAGACGTGGTCAACGTCATGGCAAAAGAAGAAGATGTGATCGTGGCGAGATTAACGGCCAATTTGGAAACGGCCATGACTTCGATCGGTGAAGTGGCGGTGCTGGCCAATGATTCTAATCAAGCTGCAACCGAAGCAACTAAATCGACCGAGAGCGCGATGCACACCGTGCAAGCTACGTTGAGCGGGATGAACGTGATTCGTGAAACGATTTCTGAAATGGAAAAACGTATCAAACGTCTCGGCGAACGTTCACAAGAAATTTCACAGATTGTGAATCTGATTAACACTATTTCAGAACGCACTCATGTGCTTTCCTTGAATGCGGCAATGCAAGCCGCGATGGCGGGCGATGCGGGGCGAGGTTTTGCGGTGGTTGCAGAAGAGGTGCAGCGTCTGGCAGAAAACTCGCGTCAAGCCACGGGGCAGATCGCCAACCTCGTGCAAAATATTCAAGTTGAAACCAATGACACGATTGCTACGGTGAACAAAACCATCGCGCAAGTAGTAAAAGAATCCGAGTTGGCGCATAACGCGGGTGAACGTATGCGTGAAACACATGAAGCCACGGCGCGATTGGTACAGTTAGTAGCAACGATTGCCAATAGCTCGGCAGAGCAAACCAAGATTGCGGTTTCGTTGCGCTCAGCAGCGGATGAAATCACCCAGTTCACCGCCAAAACAGGCGAGCAGCTAGCGGCACAAAATCAAAGTGCGGCGAGTCTAGTTGCGGCATCGAAAAAATTGATGGAATCGGTGTCGGTGTTTAAGTTGCCGCCTGCAAAGTCTTAATATCGTGCTGATGTTGAACATAAAAGTTACTTGAGGGCAGCAAGCAAAGACATCCATGTCCACCTCGCCCCTCACTCCCTTCTTCACCGAGATGCGCAAAGAACTTGCGCAAACGCTGCCTGATTTTGAAGCTTGGGTCGGCACCATTGCGACGGTTGGAAATAATGATCCGCAGTTGATGGAGGCGATTGAGAGTTACGCTTACCAGCTAGACCGTATCGCACAAACCGCTGAGATGATCGGGCTGAGTGGTCTGGCTGCGTGGGTGAATACCTTGAACGGGATATTGCCTAACGTGGTATTTTTGGAAGGCGATGCACGTCTGCAAGCCGCGCTGTATCTGGCTTCATGGCCTGTATTGTTTGACCAATATCTTGAAGAGCCGGCCAATTTTGATGCTTCGCTAGCGTTGGCAGAATTTCTTGCGCATCCCAGTTTAGGTCAGCCGTGTGATGAGGCGGAAGGATTAAAGCTGCTTGAGGCATTGACCGTTCCGCCACTCGTCCCTGAAGAGTTAATGGCGGAGCTGGCGCAAACCACTGCGCCCGTCAGTGTGAGTATTTCTGATACTTCATTACGTTTGCCTGACAACGCAGATCGCGGCGTTTACGATGCATTCATCGATGAAGCACCGGGCAACGTCGAACAATTTTCTGCGCTCACCGCCAAGATTGCCAGTGGCCATGCCGATGTGGATGACATGCGCACGGCCAAACGCATAGCCCATTCGTTTAAGGGTTCGGCCAACATCGTTGGGATACGCGGCATCGCTACGCTCGGTCATCACACCGAAGACGTGTTGGAATACTTTGAGCAAAATCCCGTCAAACCACCCAAGGCATTAGCGCGTACATTGGTTGCGGCGAGTGATTGCCTTGCGCAGATGGTGGGATTTTTGCGCGGTGATGAAAGCGCACCAGACAATGCCTTTGGAGTGTTAAGCGAGATCGTCGCGTGGGCTAACAAAGTGAAGTCAGGCGAAATTGAAGAGATGCAGGAAGACGCAGCGGTGGAAGTTGCACCAGTCCTAGCTGATGTGCCACGAGCAGAGTCGTTAGTAGCCGCAACAGCAGATGTCCCGACACTTGGAGCTGAACCGCAAGCAACACTGCGCGTTTCGGTTGCAACTGTCGATGAGATGTATCGCCTCATCGGTGAAATGACCAGCAAGATTGCGCGGCTTGAAACGCAAGTGTTGAATGTGAATACGCGCTCACAAACTTTGCTGGCGCATAATCAAGTGGTGCAACAGCGCGTGGTTGATCTTGAGAAATTAGTGTTGTTGCGCGGCGTGCCTGTCCTGAGCAAAGTCGAAGGAGAAATCAACCCAACTGCAGCAGCGGGTAATCCCTCATTTGATCCACTAGAATTGGATCAATACAACGAGCTGCATGGCGCAACGCGCGCCTTGGTTGAAGTCACCGCTGATGCTCGCGAGATGGCGAATAGCTTGGATGCGGGGTTAACTAATTTGCGCACCGAAGTCGCGCAGCAAACGCAAATCAACAAAGACCTTCAGCATCAAGTGGTGTCCACGCGCCTCGCGCCAGTGAGTTCACTGGCTGCGCGTTTAACCCGTAACGTTAGGCAAACCTGCATGCAAACCGGCAAGCAAGCCGAGCTAGTTATCACGGGCGGCGAGATTCAAGTGGATGGTGACGTGCTGAATAAATTGGCAGACCCGTTATTACACTTGCTGCGCAACGCCGTGGATCATGGCATTGAGATGCCTGAAGAGCGTCTATCTGCGGGCAAGCCAGTGGATGGCATCATCAATTTAAAATTTTCACGCCAAGGTTCCGGCATCGTTGTCACCATTAAAGATGACGGCAAAGGACTCGATTACCCACGTATTCGTGAGAAGGCAATAGATCGAAAATTGATACGC
>CANFCA010000207.1 GCA_947445045.1 Gallionellaceae bacterium | reverse complement strand
GTAGGCGGCTTGTGGTATTTCTATCCACAACCTGTGTATCCTTACCCTGATCCTTACGCACCTCCTGTAGTCGTTACTCAGCCTGCACTCGCAGTAGCGAGTCCACCTATGGTCGTTGCGCCCGCTACGGCGAGCCAATCTTGGTACTACTGTGCTTCGACACAAGGCTATTATCCTTACACAGCAGCATGTCCAGAGGGTTGGGAAACTGTACCCGCAACGCCATCCCCTAAATAGGAGGTCTATCATGTGGAACAAAAAACATATTATGAGCACAGTAGCCATCGCATTGGTTGGCTGCGCCTCTATGCCAAGTGGTCCTAGAGTGACGGTGATGCCGGCTCCCGGCAAATCGTTTGAACTATTCGTTCAAGAAGATAATATCTGCCGACAATTTGCCGCGCAATCCATCGGTAATTCTGCACAAGATTCGGGCAACCAAGCGTTCGCTGCCGCTGCGGTGGGAGGAGCCGCACTCGGTGCCGTTGCAGGCGAATTGATGGGGGGCCGCCATGACGGGGCTTCTTCTGGTGCGGGCATGGGGTTGTTGATGGGCAGCATGATAGGCACGGACGCAAGCAATAGTTCGGCATCTGATGCTCAACATCGCTATGACATTGCCTATCAACAGTGTATGTACGCGAAAGGTAATCAATTGCCTGGGCAACATTACGGTGCGCCACCGCCTGCATACTCCGCACCGCCCCCACCTCCTCCAAGAGGTTAATTTGAAATCACTAGGACAACTGACGGGGAAATGGGTGAACTTACCCAGTCGCTATACCACTTGGCAACGCGAAGAGTTGCTACATCTCTTGACGTTGTCAGGTACCTTGGCTGGGCTGTGTATCACGGGGGTCACCCTGTTCCATACCGCGACCCATCCCACTTGGTCGGAAACCATTGCCGATGATGCCTTAGCCATTTCGGCACTGCTGTTTTTGATGTGTACTTACATCACTTTTTTTTCACTGCGGATAAAGGTTCATCGATTCGGTCTTTTATTAGAGCAAGCGGCGGATTTACTTTTTTTTCTGGCGCTCACCAGTATGGTCGGTTCGGGCGTTATTATGGTGTACACCATCTGGTAAGCACATCTTCTATAATCAACTTCATCCAACACAGCCGACGAAATCATGACTCCCAACTTAATACGTTCTGCACTCTGCGCCCAGTTATTAGTTTGGGGTTGTGTCGCCGCCGCAGTAGAAACTGCAGATCCATTCAACACCGAAGCAATGCTGCCACATCAACCCAGCTTACGTTTAGCTGGCGCGCTGAACGATCCTTGCGAAGCAAAATCCGAACCTCAAGCGCACACACTTAATCTTCTGGAAGTGGTCAATCTCGCGCTGTGCAACAATCCGCAAACTCATGCAGTATGGGCAAGTTCACGTGCGCAAGCGGCGCAGGTTGGGGTGAATGAAGCCAATTATTTACCCAGTCTGGCGTTGAGTGCCGCTGACAATCACAATTTATCAGGTAGTACGTCTGGTACAGATCAACGCAGTGTGGGACTGACACTTTCCTATCTGCTCTATGATTTCGGCTCGCGCGCCGCCAATTTAGAAAATGTCCGTCAATTGCTCACGGCGGCGAGTGCGACACAAGATAGTACGGTGCAATCGGTATTTCTTGCTTCAGTCCAAGCTTATTACCAAACTCAAGCGACGCGAGCCGCGCTGGATGCCGCAACCGAATCAGAGCGTTCCGCTAAGGAAAGTTTAGCCGCCGCCGAGGCACGTTATAAAACCGGCAGCGCAACACCTGCCGATAAACTACAAGCACAAACCGCATATTCGCAAGCCACGCTCAATCGCATTACAGCTTATGGCAGCTTGAAAAATTCACAGGGTGCGTTAGCCAATATCTTGGGGAGAGATGCTAATTTTCCTGTGGCATTAGAACCTGCCAACACCACCGCCGTACCCAATAATTTTGAGGAAGACATCAACACCTTGATCGCAACCGCGCGTCTACATCGCCCCGATTTGCAAGCTGCGGCGGCACAAGTAAAGGCTGCCGAAGCCAGTGTGGATGCAGCACGTGCGGCAGGCAGACCAACCATTTCATTGTCTGCATCTGCCAATCAACTCAATAGTGCAAGCCTCAATTCACACGGCTCATCCATCGGCATCAATTTGAGCGTGCCAATTTTTTCTGGCTACGCACCCACCTATCGGGTACGCGCAGCCGAAGCACAAGTCGAAGTTAAAAATAATCAATTCGAGCAGCTACGTTTGCAAGTCGCGCTGGATGTTTGGACGGCTTATCAAAACCTCACCACCGCAACACAATTATTACGCACCACCTTTGATTTACTGAATAGCGCGGAGCAATCCAATCGTGTCGCACTCGGTCGTTACAAAGCTGGCGTGGGTAGCATATTAGATGTGCTAACTGCGCAAAGTGCTTTGGCCAGTGCGCGTCAGCAACGTATTCAATCTGCTTTCAATTGGAATATCAGTCGCGCCACCCTCGCACAAACCTTGGGTGGATTGGATGCCAACTTGATACAAACTTTGTCCGAAGTTAGCGAACACGCGTCCAGCGAAATCCCTTTACAAAAATAACCACCATGAAAAAACTATTTCGCTCTCCGCTTGGCCTATTCATTTTCTGCGCCGCACTCATCGCGTTAGTTGTGGGTGGATGGAAATGGTATACGCCCAGCGCCAGCAAAAACCCCAAACCTGCCAGTACCACTCAAGTTGTCAGCGCAGTCGTTTCGCAAGCTAATGTATTAGTCAAACTCACTTCTAATGGCACAGCAACTGCGTTGCAATCGGTTGATGTGCGCCCGCAAAACAGTACCACGGTTAAAGTGGTGCATGTTAAGGAAGGGCAATTCGTACACAAGGGTGATCCATTATTTACCCTCGACACACGCACTGAAGATGCCAATCTTAAAAAGGCAGAAGCACAAGTAGAAAAGGATAAGGCCGACCTAGCCAATGCCGAACGCAACCTCGAACGCGAACGGGATTTATTAAAACTAGAATATGTATCACAACTTGAGTTTGATACCGCACAAAACTTGGTTGCTGGTTTACATGGGCAACTGGCCATTGATTTAGCTAATGTGGATAGCAGCCGTGTGGCGCGTAGTTACGACGAAATTACTGCGCCAATTGCCGGACGCACGGGGGTGATTTCAGTATATCCGGGGAGCTTGGTTCAGCCCGGCAGCTCAACCGCCACAGGGGCTGTGCTGGTAAACATTGCGCAACTTGATCCCATCAACATCACCTTCGCACTACCCGAACGAGAGCTTGCAGGCTTACAACAAGCCCTTGCCAAAGGGGAAGTGCCAGTGAGTGCAAAGTTGGATGTCCTTGGACAGAATACGCTTACAGGGCATCTCACTTTCATTGATAACAACGTGGATGCAAGCAGCGGGACGATTCATCTCAAAGCGGTATTTGCCAATGCGGATCATCGTTTGTGGCCGGGTATGTTTGTGGCGGTGGAAATTTCACCCCGCTCGCTAACGAATGTTCTCACCGTTCCTGCACAAGCGGTACAAACGGGACCAGAGAAAAAATTCCTTTATTTGATAGGCAAAGACAATAAGGTCAACTCCGCACCAATCAATGTTGTGTTGATGCAAGATGCTTTAGCCGTAGTAGAAG
>CANFCA010000206.1 GCA_947445045.1 Gallionellaceae bacterium | reverse complement strand
TTGGATAGTGCGGCAAGAGATGCAGATCGTTACTTGGATAAGTTGGAGCTTGAAATTCATAAAACCCCCACAACGAAACCGAATGCGGCCATGTCGGAAGTAGCGAACCACGCCGTTGCAGATGACGCGAAAAAAGCCACAACGGATTGTGGCAATGTTCTATCTAATTTGACGGATTGTGGTTTGACTAAGGCCCCAGTTACCAGCGATGTTGCTGTCGCGCCAATTATCTCTAAAACGCATCCGGCACTGGCGACACAAGGTCAGCGCGTGGTTGCGCTATTCGCATTGCAACGTTTAGCGAAGCAATCGTCGGATTTAGCGTCATACCACTGGGCAAAACTCGCGGCGTATTTCCCCGCCAATGAACAACAATACTTTTATAGCTGGCTGGCTTTTGAAGCGGCGCGCAAGTTGGATGATCGCGCTTTGCAATGGTACAAGCTGGCGGAAGACGCGCCTTTAAGCGAGCTTCAGTCGGCATGGCGAGTGCGCATGGCCTTGCGTGCTCAAGACTGGCCAGAGGTGTTAGTGAGCATCAACCAGATGTCTGTGCAGCAACAAAAAGATGGTGCGTGGCGTTATTGGAAAGCACGTGCGCTGCAGAAGTTGGGCAGCCCAATCGAAGCGCGTAATTTATTTGCGCCGTTAAGCACGGAATATAATTTTTATGGGCAATTGGCCACGGATGAGTTAGGCAGTACGCCCGTGATGAGCGCAGCAGCACCTAGCTACAAACCCAGCAAAGAAGCCGTTTCCGAGATGATACAGTTGCCTGGCGTGCAGCGCACATTGGCGCTGTATCGGATGTCGTTAGGCACGGATGCTTTGGAGGAATGGCGTTGGATGTTGCGCAATTTTAATGACCGCGAGTTGCTCACTGCCGCCGAAGTCGCGCGTAGCAACGAAATGTATGACCGTGCAATCGGCGCGGCGGAGAAGACCATAAACGTGCATGATTTCAGTATGCGTTTTCTTGCGCCTTATCGTGATGCCTTGCAAGGACACATCCGCGATAATGGGCTGGACGAAGCGTGGGTGTATGGACTGATGCGTCAGGAAAGCCGTTTTGTGACGCATGCCAGATCCAATGTCGGTGCGGCTGGATTAATGCAGATCATGCCGGCGACAGCGCGCTGGGTCGCTAAAAGATTGGGCTTGAAAAGTTACCGCAACGAGCTGATACACCAACTGGATACCAACTTAAAACTCGGCACCTATTACATGAAAACTGTGTTGGCCCAATTTGATGATAGCCCCGTGTTGGCTTCCGCCGCTTACAACGCAGGCCCAGGCAGGGCGCGACAATGGCGCGGCAGCCAACCACTGGAAGGCGCAATTTACGCCGAATCAATTCCCTTTGATGAAACGCGTGACTACGTGAAAAAAGTGATGAGCAACACCCTGTATTACGCGTATCAATTTGGTGCTGCTCCGCGTTCGCTTAAACAGCGCATGGGGGTCATCGCGGGTAAGAGCTTAGAAAATCAGCAACCTGTCCCCGATGAAAAATGAGGTCAAAATTTATTGTGTCGGTGGAGCGGTACGTGACCGCTTGCTCGGCTTGCCCGTGCAAGACCATGATTGGGTGGTAGTTGGCAGCACGCCGGAAGACATGGTGGCGCAAGGCTTTCAGCCAGTCGGCAAAGATTTCCCGGTTTTTTTGCATCCAGAAACTCATGAGGAATATGCATTAGCGCGCACTGAAAGAAAAACAGCGCGGGGCTATCAAGGTTTCGCCGTGTATGCCGCACCTGATGTCACGCTAGAGCAAGATTTACTGCGCCGTGATTTCACCATCAACGCTATTGCACAAGATGGTGATGGAAATTTAATCGATCCACACAATGGCATCGCCGATTTGCGCGCTGGCGTTTTACGTCACGTCAGCGCAGCGTTTAACGAAGACCCGGTGCGAATTTTACGCGCAGCGCGCTTTGCGGCACGGTTTGGTTTCAGTATTGCGCCCGAGACATTGGTATTGATGCGTGACATGGTGAATAACGGCGAAGTCGATGCATTGGTGGCAGAGCGCGTGTGGCAAGAATTGGCGCGTGGCCTGATGGGAAAAAATCCCTCGCGATTTTTTGAGACACTACGCAGCTGTGATGCGTTGGCTAAAATAATCTCCGAAGTCGATGCATTATTCGGCGTGCCACAACCTGAAAAACATCACCCTGAAATTGATTGCGGCATCCACACCATGATGGTGGTCGATGACGCAGCGCAACACGATTACGCACTGGAAGTTCGTTTCGCTGCACTGACCCACGATCTAGGCAAAGCCACCACCCCCAAAGATATATTGCCGCGCCACATCGGACACGAATCGCGCAGCGTTGAGCTAGTCAAAAAACTATCACAACGTTTGAGAGTACCCAGCGAATGTCGTGACCTCGCTTTATTAGCTGCTCGCTATCACGGCGACATTCATCGCTCCAATGAACTGCGCGCCGAAACTATCATCAAATTATTTCAATCAGCCGACGCGTGGCGCAGACCTGAACGCTTTACGCAATTACTGCAATCTTGTTCATCCGATGCTCGCGGACGAACTGGGCATGAACAGGATGACTACCCGCAAGCAGAATATTTATTACAGTTATTAGCTGTTGCACGTGCACTGGATACGGGTGAAATTGCCAAACAGTGCAGCGATAGCGCAGCCATCGCTATCGCTGTGCATCAAGCAAGAATTAAAGCGATAGAAAAATTGGTTCGAGAAAATCATCACGCGCAGGAAAATGTGACATGAAGCCCGGCAGAAACGATCCGTGTCCCTGTGGCAGCGGTAAAAAATATAAACATTGCTGTGAACGTAAAGAGATAGTTCGGCCATCTGTTATCCAACCTTCATTGAATGAACTTAACCGTTTGATAGAACGGTTCAATGCAGGGCACCTTGCCGAAGTAGAGGCGCAAGCTAGGCTACTCATCGAAAAATTCCCGAAATTGACCGTAGCATGGAAACTACTGGGGGTCTGTTTACATCGGCAAGGTAGAAGAGAAGATGCTCTGCCAGTCCTAAGCAAAGCCGCCAACTTAGCACCTAATGATGCCGAAGCGCATTACAACTTAGGCGTGACTCAAGAAAGTTTGAAGCAATATTCTGATGCGGCAGCGAGTTATCGTCGATCACTGGAAATGAATCCTATCGCTGCCAATACTCATAATAACTTGGCAAATGTGTTGAGGTATCTAGGGCAGCTTGATGTCGCCGAAACTCATTGTCAGGCAGCATTAAAAATTAACCCACAATTTGCAGGTGCGCTCAATAATCTTGGCAGTATTTTAAGTGAGCTGGGGCGTAGTGACGAAGCGATAACATCGCTATCGCGAAGTATTAAAATTGACCCTATGCTTGCGGAAGCGCACAGTAATTTGGGCGGTGAATTGCAAAATAGAGGGGATTTTGAAAATGCTGAAAAAAGTTATCGAAAGGCACTTTTATGTAGGCCTGATTTTGCGGAAGCACAAACCAATCTGCTTTGCCTGTTGAATCGTACTTCTTACACTGCTCAAAACTATCTTATGGAGGCGCTGAAATTTGGTCAGATGGTCAGTAAAAATGCCGCTAACAAATTCTCATCTTGGAGCAACACAGAACAACCAAAGCGTTTGCGGGTTGGCATGGTGTCAGGGAAATTTCGC
>CANFCA010000205.1 GCA_947445045.1 Gallionellaceae bacterium | reverse complement strand
TCGCGTGAAAACCATGATTGCGGCGGCGATATTTTTTGTCGGTGCATTCATGTTGGTGCCGCTGTTGCCCACAGGATTTATGCCACCTGACGATGGCTCGCAATCACAGGTGATGCTGACCTTGCCACCGGGCAGTACCTTTCAGCAAAGCTATCGACTCGCCGAACAAGCGCGTGAAATTGTGCAGAAGAATCCTAATGTGAAGCTCATTTACACCACTATCGGCGGTGGCAGCACAGGCGATGATCCATTCATGCCTTCTGGCTCAGGGCAAGTGACCAAAGCCACACTTACGCTTATGCTGACCCCGCGTGCCGAACGCAGCATTCGCAAGCAAGACATCGAAGCGCAGTTGCGCGATGCTTTAGACGTGTTGCCCGGCGCGCGCGTCAAAATTGGTTTGGGTGCATCCAACGAGAAATATGTGTTGGTGTTGGCGGGTGAAGATGGCGAAAAATTATTGCAACACGCCGAGTTGGTGGCGCGTGATTTGCGCACCATACCCGGCATCGGTAGCGTCACTTCAACATCGAGTTTGGTGCGTCCTGAGTTGGTCGTGCGTCCCGATTTCGCCAAAGCGGCAGACTTGGGCGTGACTTCCGCAGCGATAGCCGACACCTTGCGCATTGCCACTGCGGGCGACTACGAGCAATCGTTGTCCAAGCTCAATTTGAGTGATCGACAGTTACCGATTGTGGTCAAACTGCGCGCGGATGCACGGCAAGATATGTCGCTGTTATCTCGCTTGGTGGTGCAAGGCAAACAAGGCCCGGTGATGCTAGGCAGCATTGCCAGCTTCAGCATGGAAAGTGGCCCGGCACAAATTGACCGCTATGACCGGGCGCGCAATATCAATTTTGAAATTGAATTAAACGGGCAACCTTTGGGCAAGGTTGAGGAATTTACCAACACGCTCCCCAGCTTGAAAAATATGCCCCACGGCATTACCCGCGCCACGGTGGGCGATGCTGAAGCAATGGCAGAGTTGTTCGCCAGCTTCAGCTTGGCGATGTTGACGGGCGTGTTGTGCATCTACTTTGTGCTGGTGTTGTTGTTTAAGGATTTCGTGCAACCCGTCACGATTCTTGCCGCTTTGGTGTTGTCGATTCCGGGTGCATTCTTGGCGCTGTTCATCACCCACACCGCCATCTCCATGCCCGCGATGATAGGCTTGATTATGCTGATGGGCGTGGCCACAAAAAATTCGATTCTGTTGGTGGAGTATGCCGTTGTCTCGCGCCGTGATCGTGGCATGAGCCGTGCCGAAGCCTTGATCGATGCCTGCAAAAAACGAGCGCGTCCGATTGTGATGACCACACTGGCGATGGGTGCAGGTATGCTGCCTGTGGCATTGGGGATCGGTACGGACCCAAGCTTCCGCGCACCGATGTCCATCGTGGTGATCGGAGGATTGATTACCTCAACGTTCTTGAGTTTGCTGGTGATCCCGGTGGTATTCACTTATGTGGATGATGCGGTGCAGCTGATTTCGCGACGGCTAAAGCGAAAACATAATGAGCGCACGGTTCAACGTGAAGGCGCTGTGTGACGTATAACTTTTCGGGATGGGGTGTAGCGTTTTAAGGAAATTCTGCGAAAATCGCCAATATGGTTCGATACATTTTTCGTTCGTCCTGATAAGTAGTGGCTTAGACGCGATTTTTGCGTCTTAGTCCAATACTTAGTAGTTTAATCAGTGCCGCGCCTAGCGCGGTGTATCGAAGGAGCGAACGAAAAACACTGATGGAACTACTAGCCATCTGACTAAGCCGCTGAAGCGGCAAGTTATTGGTTATCACCACGAACGGCTTTTGCAGAGCTTCCTTAAATTGACCAACCTCAGCGAGGCTTTGCCACTTTGCCTAATTTGCCTTCCCTATGTTCCAGCCCCAAGGTGGCGAGAGTTCTTTCACGCACGGCATGCAGTAAGGCCTCATTCTCGTCCAGCGATTCGCCATACGAGGGAATCATCTGTTTCAATTTACGTTGCCAATCGGCACTTTTTACACGGGATTTAAAGCATCGCTCAATCACTTCGATCATTGCCTGCACCGAAGTTGAGGCACCCGGAGAGGCACCTAATAGCGATGCAAGTGTGCCATCTTTGGCGGTAACAATCTCGGTGCCAAATTCCAATTTTCCACCATTGATGTCGCAGCCTTTGATAATTTGCACACGCTGCCCGGCGGAAGCGAGTTCCCAATCTTTTTCTTTGGCATCCGCATAAAATGCTTGCAAGCTAGCCACGCGATCTTTGTGAGATCTGAACGCTTCAGTGACCAAATAACGGGTCAACTCAAGATTGTCTCTAGCCACCGCGAGCATGGGTTTGAGGTTGTTCGATTTGAGCGAGGAAAACAGATCAAGCACCGAACCTTCTTTCAAGAATTTGGTGGTGATGCTGGCGAATGGCCCGAACAGCAGAGCCGGTTGCCCATCAATAATCCGCGCGTCCAGATGCGGCACTGACATAGGCGGTGCACCCATGGGTGCCAGGCCGTAAACCTTGCTGGTATGACGCTTCACCACGTCCGGATTCTTGCAAATCAACCATTGTCCGCTCACGGGAAATCCACCATAACCCTGGCTTTCGGGTATGCCCGATTTTTGTAGTAATGGCAATGCACCCCCACCTGCACCGAGAAAAACAAAACCCGCATCGATGGTCTTGCTGTGGTCGGTATGATTATCTTTGATGCGCACATGCCAGCGACTATCCGGATATTGTTTCAGACTGGAAATGGTGTGACCCAATCTGAGATCGAAGGTGGAATGCTTGGTCATGGCTTTGACCAGCTTGCGCGTCAACACGCCGAAATCAACGTCTGTGCCGTGTTTAACCTGGGTCGCCGCGACAGCTTGTTTGGCGGTGCGATGCTCCATGACTAACGGCATCCATTGGCGCAATACGGCGTGATCTTCGCTGTACTCCATTTCCTCAAATAAATGATGCGTGCGTAAAGCCTCGTAACGTTTGCGCAGAAAATTAACATTCTGCTCACCCCAAACAAAACTCTGGTGAAAGATCGGATTAATGAATGTTTCGGGTGCGGGCAGAACACCCTGTTCAACGAGGTGCGACCAAAATTGCAGAGACACCTCATACGCCGCGTTAATCGACAACGCACGATTGATGCTCACACTGCCGTCCGGTTGTTGTGGCGTGTAATTCAGCTCGCAATACCCGGCATGACCCGTGCCGGCATTGTTCAGCCCGTGCGAGCTTTCGTGAGCCACCTTGCTCAAGCGCTCGACCATCATAATTTTCAATGAGGGGTCTAGCTGCGCCAATAACTTTCCGAGGGTGGCACTCATCACCCCCGCACCCACCAGCAATACATCTACTTTTTTTAACGACATGAACAACTATTCCTTGATTAAATTCGTAACGCGAGCCTAGCCCACTTGAATGATCTGATTCAGACGTTCGCAAACTTGCGCGAACAACTCATCCGGCAAGGTTTTCAAAGGATGAGCTTTGGCTTTGCGCAAACGCCAATCAAAAGACTTGGGTTGATGGCAAAGCACATAACTCGTTTGCCCCGATTTTTTCCCTGATGCCTTACCCACAGCCACCGCAAACGGGTTGTCCGAATTGTATTCGGCTGTAGTCACAGGCAATCCAATGACGAGCGAAGTTTTTTCATTGAAGAGTCGGGG
>CANFCA010000204.1 GCA_947445045.1 Gallionellaceae bacterium | reverse complement strand
TTCATTATTACTGCCCGGTTCCTGATCACCGAAGTCATTGGCCGGAAAGCCAACCACAGTCAACACGCGAGTCTGCATTTCGCTGTAAAGCTTTTCAAGGCCAGCATATTGAGGCGTATTTCCACAAAAGCTTGCGGTATTGACGAAAAGCACCACGTGTCCACTGTACTGACACAAATCGACAGGATCACCTTGAAGAGAGGTGAGACGATGGTCGAGCAGCTTCGGGCAAGCAGTTGATGTTTGCTCAACAGCCAAAACGGGCAAGCTTACCAGCGCACATACAAAAAATAAGGCTGATGCGACTTTGTTCAAGGAATTGATGGTTCTTGTTTTCATGAAGGTCGATTTTCTTTCTCGCTAACAAAATACAAGGCTGTCATTGGGTATTTGCGGAATTTATCATGGAACAGTCCGCATCAGTAAAATTCATGCCTGTTGCCTATTCAGGGTGAATAGTATTTAACTTGCCAATATGACCGCAAATGGCACCAACCTGCACAGCATAGTATGCATCAAGTTCGACGCACTAAAGATTCTGTTTCGCAAGGTGTAACCTTTACACGAAGCAGAAGCATGATTTTAGAATATGATGGCCCATTTTTAGATTGAGCTCACCTGAAATTAGGAGTATAAAATGGCCGTAGCTCTTGATTATTTGTTAACTGTTAATGGGAGATGCCTATCGACCCTTCGATAATTAATTAATTATGAGTTGTTACCCGCGTCAGTATTTTGAGACTGACTAAATTGGCATCCTATATGCTGAAATGAAACGCCGCACTAATGCGGCGTTTTTATTTGATGCTGAGTATTGGAGGTCCGCTTCACGGCACCAACCGGAGTGCTACGCTTAAAGATTACCAGCGAATTAGCAATCGGTTGCAAGATTTTGCTTTCGACCTGCTAAGTGCAGGGTTCCAACTTAAATGTTGTTCGCGGATACGAAACTACAAATTAATACAATTTTTTAGTGGTTCAACGAATGTACTTTAAGTATTCTTACGTTCAATAATTCGCAAACTATTATTCGAATAAATATAGGAAACATTTTTTTATGGCTGAAGAAAAAAAAGAAGCGTGGCTAAATTACTTGGCACTGATGACTGTGATATTCGCAGTCTGTGCAACACTCTCCACGTTTAAGGGTGGAGGCTACTCCACTCGTTCAGTGATGAGTCAGTCTCAAGCTTCAGACGAGTGGGCTTTCTTCCAGTCAAAATCTATTAAGTCCTACATGTATCAAATGCAGAGGGAGAACTTGGAGTTAAAGCTATCAGACTTCCCTAAATCTACACCACTTGAAACGATCAAAAGCTATCAAGACAAGATTGCCGATTACAAAGCAAAGATTGAAAAATACGAACAAGAAAAAACCGAGCTTCAAGCTAAAGCTAAACAACTAGAAGGCGTTCGTGACGAATCGCAAAAACATTCACAAGCATTTGGCATGGCAATCATTTTCTTGCAAATTGCCATCTTGCTATCTTCCATTGCAGGTCTTTTGAAAAAGAAAATGGTTTGGTACGGTGGAATTGCAACCGGCTTGGTTGGACTATTTTATTTCCTCGATGGCTTCTTTGTAATTCTCTAATTTTGATTATTTATTTTCCCTTTTATTCCACTAAACTACGTGGCGCAAACAAATTGAAAACTGCTCCTGTCACCCAGAGCATATTGCTAAACATATACCTAGTTTTACCAAAATCGGCGTAGATAATTTTCAAAGACATGCTGCCTACTTAATCTGAAAATTATTTGTTACAAATGACAGGGACACTTAGAGAGGGAGACCGTCAACTTAACAACTGAGGGTTACGTTAATGGCACCAACACCGAATATTTTAAGTTGTTTGGGTGTTTAACCTACTATCATGAAACTGGAGAATTAAAAATGAAAAAACTTTTATCTGTATTTATTGCAAGTGCATTCGCCGCTGTATCTTTCTCTGCGGTTGCAAGTGAGGCCACCACTGGAAAAGCTGCTGCACCTGTAGCTGTTTCGGCTAAAGCTACTAATACTGTAACACCAACTGCGAAATCTGAAGGGAAAGCTGACGCTATTAAGGTAGCTAGTCATTCCAATAAACATCATAAACATTCAAAAAAAGCTGCAAACACAACAAATAAGGCATAAGCTAATTATCTGTTCTGTGAAGAGGTAGGGTAAACCCTACCTCTTTATTTTTGTCGACTCTAATAATTTTAAAATTGTGAATATCTGTTCCGGCACTGACCGAAATTTCATAGTATCAAACTCCTAGCTGAAAAGCGGAAGTGCAAATTAGATGATTGAAGGTCGAATTCCCATATTATCGCCACCAGGAAGTTTAATCTGCGTATTTCATCGGGGTTAGGCGCGGGATTGCCAAGAAATATCAATTTTTCTATGGCTTGATACACAGTCTCGCAGATAAAGATTTATCAGACTCTGATATGGAACACCCTTTTCCTCGGCCATTTGTTTGAAATAGCCAATGACGTCTTCGCTCAACCGCATCGTGACAGATTTTTTGAGTTTCGCTGAATAAGGATTTTTGCGGGATTTCATTGTTGACAGATCGTATTCAGTTTTCATGATTTAACTCCTTGATAAAAGTTACTCTCGTATTTCGTGGCTTTTCTTGCTGAGATGATTCGAATAGTGTTGCCTTTATCTCGTTCGCAATGACAGACAATTAAGAGGCGAGCCTCATCACTGAAACCAAGCATTAGAAATCTGTCTGTCTTCTGAGGCGGAATTATCTTCATCAAAGAATTGCACAGCGAACTCGTCGTAGAAGACGGATTGAGCCTCCTCAAACGAAACGCCGTGCTTATTTTTGTTTGAGGTCGCTTTAGCTGCATCCCACTCGAATTTAATCATGAATACATTGTATGTACGCATTGCAAATTGTCAAGCAGCCCTTTCGAGGATGTAGAAAGAGCGTCATCGGAGTAACCTGCGGTGAATCAAATTCAAAAACCACCTTAAGTATCCGGTTGTGGCACGTAGCGGATACACTCATTGGTAAGCAATAGATTTTTACTAGGCTTTTGTATAGAGTGATCTGCGGTTTTGATTGCAACTAGGACTCTGCTGCCAGATAAAATTGAAAACGATTGCACTGCAATCGAAATTAGACCGAGGGGTCGAGTGACTGCACTGGCACTGAGTGTGAGTTCATCAGAGCGAGCTTATCGCCGCAAAGCTAACACTGGCGAAAAAATATTTGCTTTGTCGTGAAACTGCCAGTCAGCGATTTACCCTCTCGGAACAAGCTGCCCTTGGCTCTCCAAGTCCATCTCAAGTATGCAATGCGGAAATCCCCAAAGTATAAATTTGCCTTTCAATTTAACTCACCAAACCGTTTTTACATGTGGATAAGATCGTATCTTTTCATCTTTCGTTACCACAGGAACAGCCAGTTTGCGCGCGGTCGCCACGATCATGCGGTCTGCTGGGTCTTTGTGAAATTCCCCTGGCAATAGAACCGATTTGCTTGCAATTTCCACGTCCACTGGAAGGAACTTAACTCCCTCTATCTCCGTAACAGTGGCAAGCCAACTGCCCACATCCATTGACAATACGAGCCGATCCTTTTCAACCAGTATTGTTATTTCCCAGGCTGAAATGGCAGAAACTACAATCTCACCGCCGTCCTGCTCGCGCTCTATTACGGATTTCGCT
>CANFCA010000203.1 GCA_947445045.1 Gallionellaceae bacterium | reverse complement strand
TACTGCAATCCTATGTGCTGGAAAGCCACAAGCCGCACGACATGGATAATCTTGCATTGCGCCATCTCGGCGTGAAGACCATCAGCTATGCCGAAGTGGTGGGCAAGGGCGTGAAGCAGCTGTGTTTCGATCAGGTCGATCTCGACATTGCCACGCGCTATGCTGCTGAGGATGCCGACATCACGCTGCAACTACACCAATGCTTAGAGCCTCAAATCAAGGCACAGCAAGGATTGCAGTACGTGTATCGAGACATCGAGTTGCCGAGCATGCGCGTGCTGTTCATCATGGAGCGCAACGGCGTGTTGCTGGATAGCGCGTTGTTGCAAGTGCAAAGTCGTGAGCTGGGCGAAAAACTCCTCGCGCTGGAAGCCAAGGCGCACGAGGCCGCCGAGCAACCGTTCAATCTCAATTCGCCCAAACAACTTCGAGAAATCCTGTTCGACAAACTGCAATTGCCGGTGAAGAAAAAGACACCGAGCGGTGATCCGTCCACCGACGAAGAAGTGTTGCAAGAGCTAGCACTGGACTACCCGCTGCCGAAAATTTTGCTCGACTATCGTGGCATGGCAAAACTCAAATCCACCTACACCGACAAGCTGCCGCTGTCGGTCAATCGTGCCACAGGCCGCGTGCATACCAGCTATTCGCAAGCCGTGGCGGTGACAGGACGCTTAGCTTCAAACGACCCCAACCTGCAAAATATTCCCATCCGCAATGCCGAAGGTCGGCGCATTCGCGAAGCCTTTATCGCGCCGCAGGGCAGCAGCATCGTCTCGGCGGATTATTCGCAAATCGAACTGCGCATCATGGCGCACTTATCGAGTGACGCGGGCTTGTTGCAAGCGTTTGCCAATAACGAAGACGTGCATCGCGCCACCGCCGCCGAGATTTTTATGATCACGCGCGAGGAGGTCAGCAGCGAGCAACGCCGTTACGCCAAAGTCATCAACTTCGGGCTGATCTACGGCATGTCCGCGTTTGGTTTAGCCAAACAACTCGGCATCGAACGCAGTGCCGCCACCGCCTACATCGAGCGTTACTTTGCGCGCTACCCCGGCGTAAAAAACTACATGGATAGCACTCGCGAACAAGCCAAACAACAAGGCTATGTCGAAACCGTATTCGGGCGGCGGCTATGGTTACCGGAAATTAACGCCAGCAATGGCATGAAACGTCAAGGCGCAGAACGCGCCGCGATCAACGCCCCGATGCAAGGCACGGCAGCTGACCTAATCAAACTCGCCATGATCGCCGTACAACAGTGGATCGAAACTGAACAATTGCACACTCGCTTAATCATGCAAGTGCATGACGAACTGGTGTTGGAAGTGCCAGATGTGGAGTTGCAATTGGTAAAAGACATGCTGCCCAAATTGATGGGCGGCGTTGCGCAACTACAAGTGCCGCTGCTAGTGGAATTGGGTGTGGGGAAGAATTGGGATGAAGCACATTGATGTGGGGGCGGGTATATCTAATCAAAAAGCTCAGAATGTGTACCCGTACTGGCGAAGATAATAGTTCCATCAGTTTTTAGTTCGTAAATCAGCAGAAAATCTCCACCAATATGACATTCCCTAAAACCGCGCCATTCACCCACAAGTTCATGATCAAGATATTCCGCAGGCAGGGGTTCGTCATTGGCAATTAGTAACATCATCGCTTTTTTCAAGCGATTCATGTCATAACGTCCTGAATGACTCAGGCGTTCCCAGTCTTTTTTGAATTGCTTGGTTTTGTCGCTACTTCGCGGCGGATTTGCGCGCTTTAGCTTGGCTGGTTTTTTTGAGGTCATCAAATAATGCTTCCGCTGAATCAAACTTCGCCGTTCTCATGGCTCGCGCTTCCAGCATCGCTGCGCGTGTTTTGGCATTAGGTGCTTTTACCTCGAATGGCAAGCCTTCCTGAGCAACGACCTGACGTAAAAAAAGACGAATTGCATCACTGAGATTAAGACCGCAAGAAGCCAGCACTTCAGTAGCGCGATTTTTTATTTCCGGCTCAATGCGCGAGCGGACATCGGTGGTTTTAAGTGTTACTAACATGATAGCTTCCCTGTGTTCGAGGCTGCAATGTAGCTACGCATACTATAAATGTCAATGCGACCAGCCGAGTGTCCGAATAGGAGTTTCAGCATTCACCGCAAGCTGGTGATGTTCACGGTCGGCAGCGTAAGCCAGGCAAGCCTGTATATCATCGAAGGTCAGATAATCGAATTTCGCAACGATCTCAGCGGGGGTCATCCCCGATGCGAGATAATCCAGCACATCATAAACCGTGATACGCAGCCCGCGTATGCAGGGCTTGCCGCCACGTTTTCCCGGCTCAATGGTGATGCTCTCTTTGTAGTTCATATAACCTCCAGCAAAGTTGAATGGATTATCCGACTTTTTGACAAGAACGCAACTTGGCGTTTAACAACAACGAAGACCACCTACCCCGCCGTTCCTTGTAGCTTCAAGCCAAAGCTGACAAAGCAGCTTCAGGTGCTTTGTCGAGCACTTTCAAAAGTGCCTTGGCAGCACCCGTCGGGCGGCGTTTGCCTTGCTCCCAATTGCGGATTGTTTCGAGAGAAACATCAATGCGATGCGAGAACTCGAGTTGACTTAGCCCCAAGCGACGGCGCACACGGCGTGCAAATTTTGCAGCGTCCTGCATTGCTTCCTCATCGTCCTTGGCTATTTGCGATACGATGTCTTTTTCACTTGTCGCATCCAAACGATCCTTACTCACACGGCCTCGTGGCAACCCTGCATGAGTGGCGGGATCAATTTTTACGGTTACTGTTTTCATAATCATTTACCTCTCGTTGATTGGCTTTGCGCGCTGAGATAATCCGAAGTACCGTTCCACGAATGGTGTAAACAACAAAGAATACACGTCCGTCGATGATACCAAGTAACTGATAACGATCTTTTCCGTAATCCCAGCGCGTGTCCTTTCGAGTGAGTCGATCCGCATCCATAAATGCATGCAGCACATAAGTGAAATCAAAGCCACGCTCTGAAAAGCAGGCATCACTTTTGTCTGAATCCTATTCAAATTCCATGTGCGTAAAGTAGTCCAATGGACTACGCTAGTCAAGCTGGTTTTGATGGGTGGTGTTGCGCAATAACAAGTGCCGCTGCTGGTGGAATTGGGTGTGGGAAAGAATTAGGATGAGGCGCATTAAGTAATTTTTAGGGCGGATGAGCGTAGCGTTATCCGCCGGATGATTTACATATCGCTTGGCGGATAACGCCTACGGCTCATCCGCCCTACAGGCTAGAGTTAACGAGTTAGTCCAAGAGTATCTCCCGCAGAAGACGCAGCCGAACACGCAATTGTGCTTATGCATTGTCCAGTGAATGGCGTGCCGTTCACAATAGCACTCAATGTGTCTTTCACCCCGTTGGTTTTACTCGACTCAATTGTGATGCTGAAGTTAGCATAGGTCACTTCAGCGGGATAAACAGTAGGGGTTTTTGTTACTATCCCAGATACAGGATCAGTCGATATAACAAATGTCGTGGTTGTGCAGGTTGCAGATAGCGTTCCTGAGCCAGCAGAATTGTGGATGTTTAACGGGGTGGGTGGATTACTACAGATAACTGTTTTGGTATCAGAAATAATTGAAGCGCTACTGAGTTTTGGATAAACCACTTGCCAAGTGCCATCGTATGGGTTCGTGCTTTCACCACCACCGCAGCCAGCCAACAATATCGGTATAG
>CANFCA010000202.1 GCA_947445045.1 Gallionellaceae bacterium | reverse complement strand
CGCGGATCGTGAACGGCCTTATCGTTTGTTGTTGTTGTGCCAGTCGCGTGATGGCTATTTGTTGTTGTGTCGTTTGATCTCACGCGCCTATCTGGAAAATCAACATCGTGGTCGTGCCGAGTTGTGCCGTGAGTGGTTTCACCAGCTAGGCTCAGATGGCCTGTTAGCCTTGTCTGGCGCGCATCTTGGCGATGTGGGGAGCGCGCTGTTGGCGGGCAATGCGGCACAGGCTAAACTTTTTGCGAATGAATGGGCGGCATTATTTAACAATCGTTTTTACCTTGAAGTGCAGCGCGCTGGATTTGCCGACGAAGAGCTTTACATACAGGGTGCGACACAGCTTGCCATCGAGTTAGGCTTGCCGTTGGTCGCCACGCATCCGATACAGTTCGTTACCACCGCAGATTTCAAGGCGCACGAAGCGCGGGTGTGCATTGCCGAAGGCTATGTGCTCAACGATAAACGTCGCGTCAAAGCATTTACCCCGCAACAATATTTCAAAACCCAAGCAGAAATGGCGGCGTTGTTTGCCGACTTGCCGGAAGCATTGCAAAACAGTGTGGAGATTGCGCGTCGTTGCAATCTTTCTTTGGTACTAGGCAGACCACGCTTGCCGGATTTCCCCACCCCGAACGGTCAAGGGTTGGATGATTATTTGCGCGAACAATCGGAGTTGGGTTTGCAGCAACGTATGGCATTGCTCTATCCCGATGAAACTTTACGTGCAGAAAAATTACCGGAATATCAAGCTCGTTTAGTGTTTGAAAACGAGACCATCATTAAGATGGGCTTCCCCGGCTACTTTTTGATCGTTGCCGATTTCATACGATGGGCGAAAAGTAATGGCGTGCCAGTCGGCCCTGGTCGGGGTTCTGGCGCGGGTTCGTTGGTGGCGTATAGCTTGGGCATTACCGATCTTGATCCGCTACGTTATGAATTATTGTTCGAGCGATTTCTCAACCCTGAACGCGTTTCCATGCCCGATTTCGACATCGACTTTTGTCAGGATGGGCGTGAGCGCGTTATCGACTACGTGAAGCAAAAATACGGCGCAGCATGTGTGTCGCAAATCGCCACCTTCGGCACGATGGCTTCCAAGGCGGTTATCCGTGACGTGGGTCGCGTAATGGATTTTCCGTATGGCTTGTGTGATCGGTTGTCGAAAGCGATTCCCGTTGAAGGCGTGAAGCCCGTGTCGCTTACCAAGGCGCGCCAGATGGAGCCAGAAATCAACGCTATCGCCGAGAGTGAAGAGGGCGTGGAAGAATTGTTAGAGCTGGCGGGACGGCTGGAAGATTTAGTGCGTAACGTTGGTATGCACGCAGGGGGGGTGTTGATTGCACCGGGGCAACTCACCGATTTTTGTCCGTTGTATTGCGCCGACAGCAGCACCAGTGTGGTCAGCCAGTTTGATAAAGACGACGTGGAAGCAATTGGTCTAGTGAAGTTCGACTTCTTGGGGCTGCGCACGCTGACAATTTTGGATAGTGCGATGCGTCATGTCACGCGATTGAACGGCGGTATTGCGCCATTCGATCTGGAAACTATGGCACTGGATGATGCCGCCACTTATGAGTTACTAGAGAAGGCAAATACCACCGCCGTATTTCAGCTTGAGTCGCGCGGCATGAAGGACATGCTGAAGCAGGCGAAACCGAATCGTTTTGAAGACATCATCGCACTGGTGGCATTGTATCGTCCCGGCCCGATGGATTTGATTCCCGATTTCACGCGACGCAAACATGGTGAGAAATTTACCTATCCACATCCCGCTGTTGAGTCTGTTCTGAAAGAAACCTACGGCATCATGGTGTATCAAGAACAGGTGATGCAGATGGCGCAGATCGTCGGCGGATACACGCTAGGCGGCGCGGACATGTTGCGCCGTGCGATGGGTAAGAAAAAAGTTGAGGAGATGGCGGAACAGCGTGAAATCTTCGTTAAAGGGTCAGTGCAAAATGGCACGTCGGCAGAACAGGCTGGTATGTTATTTGACCTGATGGAGAAATTCGCAGGGTATGGATTCAACAAATCTCACGCAGCGGCTTACGCACTGGTGGCGTATCAAACTGCGTATCTCAAAGCGCATCACCCCGCTGCTTTTATGGCGGCGACTTTGTCAGGTGATCTGGATAACACCGAAAAGGTCAGCATCTTTTACGCCGACAGTTTGCAGCAAAAATTTGGTCAGCAAAACATTCGCATCTTGCTGCCTGATGTGAATAGTTCCGGCTACATTTTTTCACCTGTTGATGAGACCACGATCGCTTACGGATTGGGGGCGATTAAAGGCACAGGTGAGGCGGCGATCAACAGCATCGTTAAGGCGCGAGCTAACGGGGCATTCAAAGATTTATTCGATTTCTGTCGGCGTGTTGATAAGCGCATCGTCAATCGCCGCACCGTCGAAGCGTTGATCAAAGCGGGTGCATTCGATTCCATCAACGATCATCGTGCTGCGCTGATGGCGAGCGTGGATAAGGCTTTGGCGAGTGCCGATCAACATGCGCGAGCAATCAATCAAAACAGTTTGTTCGGGGATGATGAGGCGGATGCGGTGTTGGTAGAACAAACCGCCGATGTGCCGCGTTGGAGATTGCGCGAGCAACTTGCGCACGAAAAAACCAGCTTGGGAATTTATCTCGGTGGACATCCGTATCAAGAATTCGCCGCTGAGTTGGCGAATTTTATCAAGGTAAAGTTGAGCGACATCACGCCGAATTTTGTAGGTAAAGCCAGCCCGCCTAGCGGCGGTGGTGGCTTTGGAAATGGCGGAGGGCAAGCCTCACGGCGCGGCGTGCCTGTTGTATTAGCGGGCATCGTTTCAGCATTCCGTATCCAACAAACACGACGCGGGCGCATGGCGATCATCACGCTGGATGACGGAGTAGGTCAAATCGAATTAACGGTTTTTAACGAACTCTACGAAGCCAGCCGCCCGTGGATACGCGAAGATGAATTGTTAGTGGTGCGCGGCACAGCCAAACTAGACGAGTATTCCGGCAACGTGCGGGTGAGCGGTGAGGAGCTGTTCGACTTTGCTTCGGCGCGTTCTCACTTTGCGCAACAACTTTCGTTACGTTGCAACGGCAATGCCAACATCGCGCAACTCAAGAAAATATTTTCGCCTTATCGTGACGGCAAATGCCCCGTTCAAATCTATTATCGAAATAACACCGCCTTGTGTCAGTTGCGTTTGAGTGAAGCATGGAACATTACGCTGCATGATGATTTGTTAAATGATTTACACACACTATTGCAGCCAGAAAATGTGAAAGTGAATTACAACTAGCGTTGGATGAGGAGTAATTTTCTGGCACGCAGCAAAGCATCTTCAATGTTAGCCACGACATTCTCCTTGCCGATACGCTCAAAAAATCCTGCCTGATGCATGAGAAAATAAGGCTGAGTGTGCGGGCCGCATAGGATGAGATGCTTGTGGTGTGCGCGCAATTTTCCGTAAAGATGCTCCAGTTTATGCAACGCGCTGCTATCCATGCTGATCACTTCGTTCATTTTTAGTATCAATACATCAGGCTCAGTATGACTTTGTTGCATGATGGTTTCTAATTTATCCGCTGCGCCAAAAAATAGTGCGCCGAATATGCGGTAAATCACCACACCTTTAGGGACAGCCTTGCGTGCCAGCGTCGCTTCGTCATCGTCCGGCATGGGCGAGTGTTCCGAGATGCTGACATGCGTGAGTTCGGTGATGCGCT
>CANFCA010000201.1 GCA_947445045.1 Gallionellaceae bacterium | reverse complement strand
GTCAGGCTTCGATAATGCACGTGTTGATCAATTATTTTTTGCCGGAACAGCAGTAAAATCGAATTTTATTTGTAACCTGGGTTATGGCGATATGACAGGTGTTTATCCACGCAATCAGAGGTTGGATTTTGACGAGGTGTGTCGTCTCGAATAAAGGATAGTCCCTACTAAGTTACTTCTTAGCTTGCCACATTCCCCACAGTGCATCTTCAAAGTGTTTAGCGAAGCGCGGCGCATCGAACAAGGGGGAGGTGCGAACTTGTTCACGTAGCCCGGCTCGAAGTGAAGTCAGCTTATGCAAGTCGCTAGCGAAGTGAGCGGCCTTGGCAACATACTCATCCTCGTTGGCTGCAATCCAATTCGACAATCCAGCGTTATGCGCGATACTCGTCGCGGTACGAGACATGAACCGATCTCCTTGCATACTCAACACAGGTACGCCCATCCACAGTGCCTCGGCACTGGTGGTCACACCGGGATAGGGGAAAGGGTCTAAGGCAATATCTGCTCGATGATAAGCAGATAAATGGTAGGCACGTTGAGCAGTTGGACCTTCCAAGATCAATCGTTGCGCTGTGATGCCATGTGCGGCAAATCGCTGCATCGTTCTACTCACCACCGATGAATCTTTTAATTGATGTGCTTTCAGCAGTAATCGCGAGGAAGGTAGAGTAATCAGGATGCGTGCCCATAAAGCGACAGTTGCATCATTTATTTTGGCAAGATTATTAAAGCTGGCAAACGTGATAAAACCATTTTCAAGTGCGGGTAAAAAAGATACATTCAATGATGCGTCGGGAGTAGACAAGCAAATATAAGTTTCGGGTAGTCGCCAGATTTTTTCGGAAAAGTGCCCTGCATCTTCTGGTGGGGTGGCAATCGGATCACCTAGTACATAATCCATCTCCGCCATCCCAGTGGTGGTGGGTAAGCCAAGCCAAGTACACTGTACGGGAGCAGATTTCCAGGCAAATATCGGGAGGCGGCTGTGTGCGGTATGCCCAGACAGATCGAGCAGTACGTTTACTCTATCAGCGTGAATCAATTGTGCAGCAGCTTGGTCATTCAACCCCACCAAGGAGTGCCATTGTGCAAAGCGAGGTTTGATGCGAACAGTGAGGTCATCTTCCTTGGGCTGGGTGGGGTAGGCGATTAGCTCAATGCGGGTTGGGTCAAGCAGGGCAAGGAGGCTTTCCGTAAAGTAGCCAACAGGGTGATGACATAAATCTCCCGAAACGATACCCACTTTCAATCTTTGTGGTTGTGGATTGCAGAGCCATGCTGTGTATCTTGAGGTAACTTTTTGGGTGGCAATTTTGCCAAAGCGCAACGCTTCGGAAAGATAATCCTCTGGCGTGTATTGGGTGCTGAAGTTTAAGCAAAATACTAGATTGCCTTGTGCGTCGATAAAATCTGGTTTGAGTTTCATGGCATGACGAAAGCTGGCTTCAGCTTCGCTGAGTTGCCCAAGTTGCTTTAAGGCATTACCTAAGTTGTAATGCGCCTCGGCGTAATTCGGGTTGAGTTGCAAAGCACGGCGATAACTTAGTATGGCATCTTCGAATCTTCCTGCACTTTTCAGTGCAATCCCTAAGTTGTAATGCGCATCGGCTTCGTTCGGCATTAGTTCTGCCATCTTTTGAAAGGCGGGCAACGCGTCTTTATTTTGCATCTGAAGCGCACCACCCAAGAGCTGCCAACCAAAACCAAAATTTGGAAACTGTTCAACCAAAGTGCGCGCGCGACTTTCAAGTTCTGCATAACGGCCTGCGCTGTACAGGGCAATATGCTGATTGATCACATCGCTTGTAGGTGTTGGAGAAGAGGCAACTTTTCTGTCGCAGCAGTGTTTAAATTTTTTTCCACTGCCACAGGAACAAGGGGCGTTTCTTTCAGGTTTCATGCAAACCATTCTGTATCGGTTGTCAGGCGGGCATTTTACTGCCGAGTGAATAGCTGCAGCAATCTAACTGTTGCCAGCCAAAATTTTGAAAAACTATTTAACGTGGTGCTTGCTGGGATTATTTGTAGTTGTTGTGCTGATGTGAAGTGTCGTAAAATCGCGGCTTAGGCGGGTGTAGTTCAATGGTAGAACGGCAGCTTCCCAAGCTGCATACGAGGGTTCGATCCCCTTCACCCGCTCCAAAATCATTTTTGCGAGCAAGCTCGCTCCTACAAAAAAACCTATCACCTTTTATTTCAATGCGACATCCGGCACAGCTACTCGACTATCGTGCATCACGATGCGGGCGACAAACCAGATTGCCAGCGCGTTCGCTACCAATGCAACATATCCCACCACTTCATAATGAACGATTTGTCCCGCGCTGCTTTGCGTGATGATAAACCCTGCCAAGGTACTAGCCAGCGCCATTGCCAGTGATTGCACAGTGGCATTGAGCGACATAAATGTGCCGCGCAATTTGGGTTGCGCAGCCGAGGTGATAATCGCCATCGCGGGAATCATGCGGCCTGACACCAACACAAAAAAGAACGTGGTGTAAATCAGCCACAGCCATAAAGGTGCAGAGGTAATTTGGGTTACGATTAACAAGGGCAGTGAAGCAGTGACGGCAACGAGGCGATAAATTTTTACCTTGCCGTGTTTGTCAGCATAACGCCCAATCAGCCTTGCCGTGATAAGTGTTGCCGCGCCGCCCACCAAGTAAATCAACGGAATTTGTTGCTGACTAATGCCGATGTTGTGTACGGCATAGAGGGTGATGTAAGGAATCACCGTGAAACCGGAAAAGATAATCAGGGCGGAAAATAACAGCGCGTGCAAATGATTGGTATCGCGCAACACCTCAAACATAGGTACAAAAGGATGGGCGCGCTTTTGCGCGCTGATGTGGTGGCGTAATTGTGGCAAAACTTGTTGTCCAACAATGACGAATAATACAGTCAGTAGTGCGACCAGCACGAACGGCGCGCGCCAATTCAGCCAGTTGGCTAACCACAATGAAATAGGTACGCCCGCGATGGTTGAGACAGAGAATGCCGACATCACAATGCCGCTCGCAGTGGCGCGGCGTTCAAAGGGAATGACATCGCCGATAATAGTTTGCACCATCGCCCCCATCACGCCGCCAAATGCCCCTGCAAATGCGCGCGCCACCAATAATGTGGCATAGCTCGGTGCGAGTCCGCAGGCCAGCGAGGCCAAGCCGAACAAAATAAACATTGTCAGCAGCAAACGCTTGCGCTCGAACCGATCTACAAACGTCGCCGCCAACAAGCCCGACAATGCCGCACTAAAACTATATGAAGCGACCAGCAGACCGAACTCATGTGTACTGATGCCGAAGAATTTAATCAGAATCGGCCCCAGTGGCATCATAATCATAAAGTCGAGAATGTGACTGAACTGAATTCCGGCGAGGGTGAAGAGTAGGCGGCGTTCGTGTTGTGGTGTGAGGACAGGTTGCATAATTAGCGGTTAATTTTTGGAGTGGTATTCTATCAGTGGATATAAGCAAGGGTAGGGCGGATAAAAATACTTTCATTTCCCTGCGATACGCAACTCTTTCAAAAATCACCGCACAGCAGTGGTAAAATCCACCACACAATCCCGCACTATGCTGCATAGCGTACTTCACGCGCCTAGATTCTCCACCATATTCTTAAAGGTTCACGATGTATCCAGTTCACGATGTTGATGCCATTCTTCTACTAGCTATGTCGCTTGCTGCCAAGCGGCGGCCTGCGGAGCTGGTCGAGATCATTGCTGCG
>CANFCA010000200.1 GCA_947445045.1 Gallionellaceae bacterium | reverse complement strand
TAATGCTGAGATGTTTATCGGTACAGATTATACGAGAGGTGGTAATGATGGTGTGAATTAGGGTAACCGACGGGCAATGAGTAATTTGGTAAGGTGTGCAATTTGCCCATCGTTATTTTATTGTCCGCGTGGGCAGATAGCCCGCGTAGGTCGGATGAGCATAGCGTTATCCGACACATAACGTGTTGCGAGAACTCATGTCGGATAACGCTACGCTCATCCGACCTACAAGCCACTAACAGCTATGCAATGTACGATGCGCCAATGCCGGCAAGCTGCTACGCAAACTAGCTTGATAAGAAGGATTGATCTCGCCCATCACAACGCCAGAGCCGCGTGGCAGTCTATCCAGCACGCGACCCCACGGGTCAACGATCATGCTGTTGCCGTGGGTTTCACGTCCATTCACATGATAGCCGCCTTGTGCGGGAGCGATTACGTAAGCTAAATTTTCAACGGCGCGGGCGCGGACTAACACTTCCCAATGCATCTTGCCTGTTGTCTCGGTGAACGCAGAAGGCAGGACGATAATGTCGATGTTTTTCATGGCGCGGAATAATTCCGGGAAGCGCAGGTCGTAGCAAATCGCCAAACCGATACGCCCGAACGGACTATCGACGACAACGACTTGATTGCCCGCTTCAATGGTTTTTGCTTCGTTATAATTTTCGTTGCCCAACTCTAAATTGAACAAATGGATTTTGTCGTAACGCGCCACTTGTACACCATGCTCATCAAATACGAGGCAGCTATTCATCACTTTGTCTGGCGTACTGGCGACCAAGGGAATGGAGCCGCCAACCAACCAGATTTTGTGTTGCTTGGCGGTGTCACTGAGAAATTGTTGTATCGGCCCACTGCCTGCGGGTTCGGCAACTTTGAGTTTATCCAACTCGGTCATGCCCATGATGGCAAAAAATTCTGGCAGGACGACTAAGCGCGCACCCTTCTCCACCGCATTGGCAATCAGCCGACGTGCTTCGCTGATATTGCCTGCCACATTGGGGCCCGAAGCCATTTGTATCGCCGCCACTTTGAAAGCGTTAACCTGTGCGGCGATGCGTTGTTGTGTTGAATTGCCGATGTTCATATCGTTTCCTATCACTTAGCTTTCTTAACTTTTTCGTTGCCCAGTTTAACTACAATCGGATCATTCCACGTTCCGCTGATATTGTATTCAAATGATGCCAACTTATCGAGTGGGTTTCCCAATACTTTATTCGCAACCAACGCACCAAGACCCACCACTGGACTGATCGCAATCGCGCCAATTAGCGAGACAGTGCTGCCCACAGTTGGCAAAACTTTCACACGGATATTTTGTGTAGTGTCATTCAAATTGACATTACCCTTCATGGTAACTTTGGCTGACGAACCATCAATACTAAAATCTTCTGTCTCCATCATGCCATTTTTAATCGCCACGTTTCCCTTGATGCTATCAAACTGAAAGCCTTGGCGAAACACGTCGTTAAAATCTAGCGTGAGATGCTTGGGCAACGCTTGCAGACTCAACACGCTTAGCAGTTTGCCGATACCCGGATCCATTTGGATAAAGCGTCCTTTGTCAGTATCAAGATTGAGCGCGCCATTCAAGGTAGCAAAATTAAATTGGCTGGGCGCACCTTGCCATGACAGATTTGCAGTCAGCTTACCACTGCCGTCCTTGACCGTGTCAGGATAACCAGAGCGCGCCAGTACCTTGCCTGCATCGTGAATCTGCAAGGTCATATTGACTTGGCTATTCACCTTATTTAACTCATCTTCATGCCACAAACCATCACTAATCAACTCTCCATCTGGATTATTCACATGTAAGCGACGTAGCCGCCAATCTTTACCTTCTGGATGACCTACCATATCAATTCGACCAATTTGCTTGCCAACGAATTGCAAATTTTCGATGTCAATTTCCAAAGCAGGCAGACCGCCGGGGCGCGGTATATCTAGTGGCTTAGCGGCTTCTGCAGTAGCAGGCTTCACTTCGCTCTGCCACATTAAGTTTTTCAAATGCGCCGTGAGCTTGCCGTTTGCCGCGTAGTTTGCTTCAGTATCGCCAACGACGGCGTGCGGCTGCCAAATAATTTCACCGTTCACTTCATTGCCCGATAACTGCGCAGATAAACCATCGCCACGCTTCAGCGCATCGACTTGTAAATCATGGAAATTCAAACCGTAGCCCGTGAGCTTGGCGATGCGCAAATTTGCGCCGGCTATCGGCATGGCGGTGTTAGATTTTTCAGTGCCATTATTTAACTGCTCCCAGCCTTGCAGCGAAAATGTCGGCAGGCTTCCTGTCAGCCATACGCCTGCCTTGGCGGACACCAGTTCATTACTCAGTGGTTTACTAACATCACCAAAATTGACGATGCCGTGCTTAACCACCATCGCGCCATTTTCATGACGACGCAAAATTTTTGCCGTCAGCACCTCACCTAATTGTGCGGTGATGACATCCTGCTTTTCAAAGGCAATTTCTTTCACTGCCACCTTCACTTTAGCCTTGCTTTTCGATGCGACAACTTTGGGCTTATTCGCGAATGGTGCAAGCTCAACGCGCAAAGGCATTGTCTCAGTAGCCAACTTAGTCAAAGGTTGCGGCAAGGTTGAACTCACGCCTTGCAAATCTGAAGTGATAATAATCTGTGGTGATTCATCAACGACATGAATGTCCGCATTCCATGCCGCGCTACCGTGCAAAACATTGAGCAGCGCATTGGGATAGGTGGCACGCACCACATCTACATCGGTGCGACCTTGCGCCACAGCATGCACTGCGCCGTTTTCAGCCGTATCCACATTCAAGTTGGCTTTCCCACCAAATATTTCTGTCGCCACATCTTTAGCGTGCATCCCCGTTTCGCTAAATGACAACGCGCCCTGAGTGTGATGCAACCAAGGTACACCTGCCCCCAAATCAATATCGCTATCTTGCACGACAAATACGCCATCGACCTTTACGGGTTGTGTACCCGTCAGCGGAATACCTAACAGCAAGTTAAGTTGACCATTGCCACTTGCAGTGAGATGGTCAGTAAAGCCTTTGATATAGCCACGCACGGGGCTTTTCTGAATGTATTGCAGGAACACACTGTTCTCAGCGACTGCCTCGCCGCTCACCTTCAACAACAACTTATTACTCAATAAATCGGGAATCGACACCGTCACATTTTGCAAATTTGCAGTGAGTGTCCGAGCTGAGGGTGATTTCACCTCCAACTTGTTTTTATCAATCAAAAAATCGCCTGAAATTTTTTCGATGCGCGGCCAAGTCTTATCAAATTCCATCACTGCATCTTGCACATGTCCGCCGATTTGAAAGATCGCATCCGTATTATTTTGCAGTGGAAAATCACTCAGATTCGCTTTGATACGCACCTTGAAATTCTCGCTGTGTCCCGCCAGCAGCGCACCGCTAAGCCAATCCGCACCTTGCTTGTCGAGCGCGACCAAAGGGATATATCGGGTAGCACTACGCGCATCTGCTCTGGTTAAATTCGCATCTAAATCCAGTATCCCCAACGTGCCCGCCTTAGTCTGATAACTACCTAAGCCGCTCCCCGCTAAATCTTTATTCGCAATAGCGACATCCGTAAAATTCACCGCAAGTTCATTCCCATCACGTTGCCATTTCACCTGTCCCGACAACGTATCTAACATTAGAGGCTCGCGCATAAATTCTGGCGCATCAACCGTCAGTTGCTGCGTATTGATTTGCGCCGTACCGTCTTGATCGT
>CANFCA010000199.1 GCA_947445045.1 Gallionellaceae bacterium | reverse complement strand
TTCGTATTTTAGATTTGGTTAGGTTTGCGTGATTGCAGCGCAAACTGTAGCATTAGCAATATCTAATATATGGGTCGTATAAAATTATGAAGCTAAAATTACTCGCGTTAATTTCGATATCAACCGTTGCTGCAGGTAGTGCAGCACAAGCGGCGGATTTGCTCGAAACATTTCATGCGGCGCAAACCGGTGACCCGGTATTTGCTGCTGCGCGTGCCACGCAACAAGCCGGGCAAGAAAAGCTGGCGCAAGGTCGCGCCTTGTTAATGCCTTCGATTAACTTGAATGCCAATACGACCTTCAACGATCAAACGACAAATTATCAAGCGGGTTCTCCTTTTAGTGCTGCGAACGGAAACAAGCGCTACAACTCGAATGGCTATGGCGTGAATCTAACACAGCCATTATTCCGAGCGCAGAGCTGGCTGGCCTATACGGAAACACAATTGCAAGTTGCGCAGGCAGATGCACAATTCAAAGCTGCCGAGCAGGATTTGGCATTGCGTGTCGCGCAGAATTACTTTGATGTATTGATTGCACAGGATGGCGTGCAGTTAGTTGAGGCGCAAAAAACGGCAATCACCGAACAAATGGCGCAAGCGAAGCGCAACTTCGAAGTCGGCACAGCCACCATTACCGATACCTTGGAGGCTCAGTCCCGCCTAGATTTGGTTATAGCACAAGAAGTGGCAGCGAAAAATAATTTGGATGTGAAGCGCAGTAGTCTTCAGCAGCTCATCAATGAAGCGCCGAAAGAATTGAAGCCATTAGGCGCAGGGTTTAAGTTGGAAGCGCCCAAGCCCACCGATATCGAGCAGTGGGTAGCCGACGCACAAAACAATAATCCTCAAATAACCGTCGCACAAGCTTACGCCAGCCTCGCAGATAAAGAATTGTCGCGTAATCAAGCTGCACATTTGCCCACGCTGGACTTGGTGGCTAACTATGCGAAAAACAATGCGTCTGGTGGTAGCTTTGGAGCGAACGATAGCAACAACAAAAGCCTAGGCGTGCAATTGAATGTGCCGCTGTTTCAAGGCGGTGCAGTAAGTTCGAAGTCGCGCGAGGCGGAAGCTAATCAAGAACGCAGCAAACAAGATTTGGAAAATGCGCGCCGAAGTGTGACGACGCAAACACGCCAAGCCTATCTCGGCGTAGTAAGCGGCATGGCACAAGTGCAAGCTTTACAACAAGCGCTGGCCTCAAGCCAAAGTTTGTTGGATGCGAGTAAGCTTGGCCAAGAAGTCGGCATACGCACTAACCTTGATGTGCTGAATGCGCAGCAACAACTTTACTCAACTCGCCGTGATCTGTACCAGGCTGAATATAATTATTTAATGAGTCAACTCCGTCTTAAGGCTGCCGTGGGGGGCTTGGGGGAGCAAGAAATCGGTCAAGTTAATTTGGCACTTCATTAAACGGAAACATATCTATGTTGAAGTGTGAAGCTAAACAAAAGTTTTCCTGGAAAGAGTTCTAATGAGTAATCGTGAAGTTCACGCAGTCGTTCTTGCTGGCGGCAGTGGTAGCCGATTGTGGCCGTTGTCTCGACAGAATTTACCCAAGCAGTTTTTAGCTTTAGATGGTGATGCAACCTTGTTGCAAACCACAATTAACCGCCTTGCCCCGGTGATTGAAGGTAAGCGCGTACTCATCGTGACTCAGGAAGCGCACGCCAAGGGTGAGGCATACCATGCCTTACTGCCATATCAAACATTGTTTGAGCCGATTGGCCGTAACACTGCGCCCGCTATTGCTTTGGCGGCGGCGTATCTAATGGCGGGCGGCAGTGACCCCATTATGGTGGTATTGCCTGCCGACCACATCATCAAAGACGAAGTGCAGTTCCGCGAACATTTAAGCGTGGCAATCGCGGCTGCCGAAACGAGCAAGCTGATTACCTTTGGCATCCAACCCACTCGCCCAGATACGGGCTTTGGTTACATTAAAACCAGTCCTGGTAGCGACCAAGCTAACATTTTTAAAGTGGATCGATTTACTGAAAAGCCTGATGAAGCCACAGCAGAAAAATTCTTGCAAGAAGGTAATTATTTTTGGAACTCTGGCATGTTCGTCTGGCGCGCTTCCGCGATACTCGCGGAAATAAAGCAGTATTTGCCAGAGGTGCATGGTGTTGTGCAAACCATTGTTGCTGAGAGCCGCGCATCTGGGACTTTTCAGCAGGCAGTCGAAAAACATTTTGCGACGATGCCTTCGATTTCGATTGATTATGGTGTGCTGGAAAAATCAAATCGTGTATGCCTCATTCCATGTGCAATTGGTTGGAACGATGTGGGTAGTTGGCAAGCGGTGCATGAAATTTCTTCACACGATGGGAATGGCAACGCGCTGCAAGGTAACGTGGTGGCGGTGGATTGCAAGAACAGCTTGATTCGCGCCGATAAGCGATTAGTTGCAGCGATTGGGATTGAAGATATTTGCGTGATTGAAACGGCGGATGCAGTTTTGATTTCAAAGAGTGATCAAACCCAACGTGTACGCGAAGTGGTAGATATCCTGCAAGCTCGTGGCTCGACGGAGCATATTTTTCACGCCAAAGTAAACCGCCCATGGGGCAGTTACACTGTGCTTGAAGAAGATCAGGATGGCTTTAAAATTAAACGTATCGAAGTAGCTCCGGGTGCTAGATTGAGTTTGCAAAGCCATCGAAAGCGCTCTGAACATTGGGTGGTCGTGTCAGGTACGGCAACCGTAACCAATGGTGAAGCGGTAATAACAGTGAATAAAAACGAAAGTACTTACATTCCCATAGGCACAAAACATCGCTTAGAAAATTTGGGTAATGAGCCTCTGCATATCGTTGAGATTCAGGTGGGCGCTTATTTGGGCGAAGATGATATTCAACGCTACGAAGACAATTACGGTCGAGGCTGATTGTAAATTTAACTGAAATTTGAGGTAATTAATGAGTGCACAAAAAATCGCCCTAATCACCGGCATCACAGGCCAAGACGGTGCTTACCTTGCTGAGTTCCTGCTGAAGAAGGGCTACATCGTACATGGTGTCAAACGTCGTTCATCATTGTTCAATACCGACCGTATCGACCATTTGTATCAAGACCCACATGTCAAACAAGCTCACTTCATCTTGCACTATGGTGACTTGACCGACTCTACCAACCTAATCCGCATCATCCAGCAAGTCCAACCCGACGAAATTTACAACCTCGCTGCCATGAGTCATGTGGCTGTGTCGTTTGAAACACCGGAATACACGGCCAATGCCGACGGCATTGGCACATTGCGCATCCTCGAAGCCATCCGCATCCTCGGCCTAGAAAAGAAAACCCGCTTCTACCAAGCCTCCACCTCCGAGTTATACGGACTGGTACAAGAAACCCCGCAAAAAGAAACCACCCCGTTTTATCCGCGCAGCCCCTATGCCGTGGCCAAGTTGTACGGTTACTGGATTACGGTTAATTACCGTGAGGCTTATGGCATCTATGCGTGTAACGGCATCCTGTTCAATCATGAATCACCGATACGTGGCGAAACCTTCGTTACGCGCAAGATTACCCGTGCTTTAGCGCGTATCAAGCTGGGGCTGCAAGAGCGTCTGTATTTGGGCAACATGGACTCCTTGCGTGACTGGGGTCACGCCAAAGATTACGTCGAGATGCAATGGCTGATGTTGCAACAAGACCAGCCCGAAGACTTCGTCATCGCTACGGGTGTGCAATACAGTGTGCGTGACTTCGTTAGCATTGCCGCCAAAGAACTC
>CANFCA010000198.1 GCA_947445045.1 Gallionellaceae bacterium | reverse complement strand
CTCAAGCCTTGGTGAGTCCCCCGGCAGAGCCGGGGGTTACCTCAGTGAATTACTACACCGCAATCCAATATCGGTGACATCAAACTTAACTTTGCAGATTCCAAATGACGCTGTACGGCATTCCCAATTGCAACACGGTTAAAAAAGCCCGTGATTGGTTAGCTGAACACCTTATTACAGTTGAATTTCATGATTTCAAAAAGCATGGCTTGGATGAAGCGACCTCAAAAAATTGGTTACAACAAACCGAGTGGAGCAAGCTGGTTAATCGCAGAGGCTTAACATGGCGTGGGCTATCCGAAGAACGTAAATTAGCCATTCAAGACGATGCCAGCGCGGTGGCGTTGATGCTAGAAAAAACCAGTGTGATTAAGCGTCCGCTGCTGGAACAAGATGGCAGGCTACTGCACATCGGTTTTGATGCGGCGGCATATGAAAAAATTTTTAATTTGCAGTGAATAAAAAACGGCATCCGATTCTGCAATCAGATGCCGTAAATTCCCGCCGTCAACGTTAAGGAACGACTGAACCAATCACAACATTCAAACCTTTTACTCCTGGCTTAACAACATCCGTCAGACCTTCTAAATCGCCTGATTGAGACATAGGCGAACCAGATTTTGACACTCTAGCTACTACTACGACTTTATCAAAACCTGACAATTTCAATTGCGGTTGCATCGCCATACTGTCATCGAGCGAGAATTGCAACGGTAGATCTTTCACTTGTTTTTTCAACACAGCAAGCGGCATTTTAGGACCTTGTGCAGCACGAGCCAAAATAAATACAACATCGTCGGGCTTAACCTGTGCCGCAAGTCCTGGACTCAATGTCACCGTTCCAGTTATCGCAGCAACGTTATCAGCAGCAGGTTTTGGTGCAGCTTCAACTGCTGGCAATTGAGCTAATTTCTGCTTACCCCCTGGTTCAACAGCAAGTAAATCACGAGCTTCTTGAATACTATTAGTAAACTGTTTCGCTTCTGGCGAACCGGGCTCTAATTGACTTAACATTTGCTGCCAGTTCGTAATAGCAGCCACATAATCTTTGCCTTGCATCGCAGCAGAACCACTCAAAGCTAATGCTGTCATGTTATTAGGATCAATGTCGAGTGCAGTGGCAAGGAATTTTTTAACTTCAGCACTTTTCAATGATTTGTCATGTGCCATTGCGTATACGTCAGCATAGTTAGACCATAATTGTGCTTCATCAGGCACTTGTTTAACAAGTTGCTCATAGGCTTTAACAGCTTCGGCATAGCGTTGCATTTGGATGTATGAGCTCGCCAGCTTATACCAGCCATGCGGGTTGTCAGGATTGCTATCCAACTCGCTTTGCAAGTCCTTGATGCCTTCTTCTGAAGTGATGGGTGAGTCATCAACTTGATTGCTTGCTGTTGTTGCACCTGGACGCAATGCTTTGGGTGTGCCAACTTGAAAATATAGCAGCACGGTAAACAACGGCAACAACACCATCATTATGATTGCTAAAATTTTTGCAGGATTGCGAAGTGGTGCGATAGCAGATAGCTCGGAAGTTTTAACCTCATCAATCAAACGACCTTGCAATTCGCGTTTGCCTTGTTCGTATGCTTCTTGAGTGAACAAACCATTTTTCAGATCAACTTCTAGTTCAGTTGACTGGTCACGCAAAATTCCCAAGTTGGCTGCATCACGTAGTACTTCATTGCTGTTGCCAGACTTCTTCCACAGCGGCCAAACCACAAACAGCATCGCAAGCAGCAGCAAGGCTGCACAAAATATCCAAAATAAAGTCATGTTTGTTAGTCTTTCGTTGAATTGAGTAAATCTGCGGCGCGATGAGCATCTTCTGCAGAGAGCTGCACTTCGACAATATCTTTTTTGCGTTTGCGTAGCTGCACTACCAAACCAATCAAACCGATTATCAGCAATGCGAACGGACCGTACCAAAGTACCAAGGTGTAGCGCTTTACCGGCGGGTCAAACAACACAAAGTCGCCATACCGCGATACCAAGTAATCTATGATTTCTTGGTCAGTCATACCTTTTGTCATTTGCTCTCGAACTTCGCGACGGAGGTCTTCTGCTAGCCCAGAGTGGGAGCTAGCGAGGGATTCATTTTGGCAAACCAAACAGCGTAAGTTTTGCGCCAAGCCAATCATGCGCTTTTCCAAGACGGGATCATCTGCCATATCCCGCGCTTCATTTGCATAGGCAAGCACGGGCAGCAAACACAATAAAAATATTAGTAGTCGTTTCATTTAGCTTGCAGCTCCGCAACCAATGGAAGGATTGTTTCACGTAAATTTTGATTGGTTACAGGTCCGATTTGTTTGTAACGAATCATTCCCTGCTTATCAATCACGTAGGTTTCTGGTACACCATAAACACCATAGTCTATGCCTAGACGGCCACTAGGATCAGTCACAATGAGCGTGTATGGATCGCCGCCATTTCTAGCCAACCAACCCTCGCCATCCATAGGATTGTCTTTGTAATCTACGCCATAAATGGGAACAATGTTTTTGCGTGATAACGCCAACAATACTGGGTGTTCACCTTGACATGCTGCGCACCAAGAAGCCCAGAAATTGAGCAGCCAAACCTTGCCCTTCATTTCTTCGTTGGTAAATTGCTTACTGGGATCATGCAGCTGCGTCAGGTTAAATGCTGGCGCAGCTTTGTTGATAAGTGGAGATGGCACTTCATGGGGGTTAAGCCCCAATCCCACATACAGAAACCCCGCTAATCCCACAAATACGATAAATGGCCAAATGAAGCGCATCATGACGTTTTACCCTCTACTGCCACATTCGCAGCGATACTTTCATCAACTAGCGTCTTCGCTTTTTTGCTATGAATACGATAACGTCGATCACTAATTGCGAGTGCGCCACCTAAAGCCATAAACAAACAGCCTACCCAAATCCAATCAACGAATGGTTTGTAATAAACACGAACTGCCCACGCATTTGCGGTATTCGGGATAGGCTCACCCAAAGAAACGTACAAGTCTTTGAAAAAGCCCGTGTCAATAGCCGCCTCGGTCATCGGCATACCTGAAGCAATGTAATGACGCTTCTGAGGTGACAAAGTTGTGACAGGTTTGCCATCTTTCGTAATCGTGACGGTGCCCTCAGCGGCCGTATAGTTAGGGCCTTTGAAGTCATGCACACCATCAAAACGGAACGTGTAGCCACCTGCATCAACTGTGTCACCGATATCCATACGCACATCACGTTCTGTTGCATAACCTTTCACCACCGTTACACCGATGATGAAAATTGCCACGCCTAAATGCGCCATCTGCATGCCGTAATAGCTGCTGCTTTGGCTGCGTATTTTTTGCATCAATGTACCGCGACCTGCCCATCGTTGTTGCAAGCTAACGATCAAGGTGGTGATTACCCAGAATGACAACATCAGACCAATAGAAATCATCGGTGTCCAATGATTGAATATCAACGGCACTAAAATGCCTAATAAAACGGTTGCAGCAAATGCCCAGCGCACGCGCTTAGCTAACTCTGGAATGCTGGCTTGCTTCCAACGCGCCAATGCTCCGAAGCCCATCATAATTACAGCCAATGCCATCAAAGGTACAAACACGGCTTCGAAGTATGGTGGACCTACGGATAACTTACCCATGCCCAACGCATCCATAAACAACGGATACAACGTGCCGATAAAAACTGAAGCTGATGCAACGGACAGCAGAACGTTGTTAGCCAACAGCATCGATTCACGCGATACCATTTCAAATT
>CANFCA010000197.1 GCA_947445045.1 Gallionellaceae bacterium | reverse complement strand
GTTCGCTGGGAAAACCGTTTCGGTGTTCAACGCGATTGGGATGTGCGTATTTCGTATGAAAACCAAGTTGCACGCGAGCTACAAATTGGTATTTCTACATACTGGTAAATTTTTAACCTTGTTTTATGGGGTGGCTCGCGTTTCGCTCGACGTTGTCTTTTCGCTGAGAATTTTAATCTGAATATCCCTTACAGAAACTTGGTTTGTAAGTGATGCGTTAAGTGCATTGCATTGCTGTGTCAGTGCGTCGCTTTCTTTCAAGCGTTTCTCCAAACCTTGCGTTGCGCCTTGTGTGGTGCTGAGGCGGGTTTGATCTTGTATGGCGGTCTTGGCGATGCTGGCAAGCGTTTCTAACTGTTTGAATAATGCTTGGTCGCGTAAATCTTTTTGGCCGATGGTGGTAGATAGGTCGCTAAAGTATTTTTCCTCTTCCAAGGCAATACCCTCCAAAGATAGTTTTTGTAACGCGAGGATGCGCTCGGTGATGAACCATGCGCGGTGCGCCGCAAATATGGCTTCTTCACTTGCATGTTTCACCAGCTCGGCATCGTGCGGTGCAGCACCGATGCGCTTGAAGGCATCAGCATAGACGCGTTGTGCATTGCCCAAAACAGTAGGCGCAAGCTTGGCAGCATCGATTTTGTGTAACGTAGCTAAGTTGGTTAGGTCGCTTTCATGCAGCGCCGAATATTGTACGGCTTTGATATCCAACACTTGCATGGCTTTTATCAATTCATTTTTGTCCTTGTCTAAATTGTCTGCCTTGCCCAACTCCACTTTTTCAATCAAGCCGGAAAATTTGCCGATGACTTCTTTGTATTCGTCAGGATAACTGGCAGATGCGTTGAACTGATCTAATAGACCTTTAAGCTCCAATTCGCGAGGGAAGCGCTCACGAACCTGCGCACTAATTGATTCGCCCTTGTCGAGCAAGGTGTGTGCTTTGGCGATTTCTGCGACCCAAACATTTTTTGCGGTTTTGTCAGGAGAAGTTTGTAAAGCGGTGAATAGCTCGTTGGCTTCATTAAAATAATGCGGCGCAAGGAATGGCATGTTGGCACTGCGTGCTTTACTGATGCTTGCGCCAAGCAACTCAATCGCCTGCGGCTTGGGCATCGCATCGTATTGGGCGAGTTGCGAGTTAGAAACTTTGATGGATTTGCCGACGGTTGTGTCGCAGCCTGTTAGAAGTAGTGCGATTAGGCTGAGGAGAAAGAGAGTTGGGCTTGTGGGTTTTGTTTTGCGCATGGCTACTGTTGCGTAGAAATAAAATTGTCTTGGTGAGGCAATTTTATTCCTTTATCGTTCACTTGTGAGAATGATAATCAGCCGCTATTGCGCAACCCTGTCGCTATACCGTTGATGGTGAGATGTATCGCACGCTTGACCAATTCATTATTGTCGCCCGCACGATGTTTTTGCAGCAGCGCAACTTGCAGGTGATTGAGCGGATCGATATACGGTGTGCGGGTTAGCAGGCTGCGCGCAAAGTCGGGGTTGTCTTGCAGCAAAGAAGTGTTGCCTGTTACTTTGAACAACATCTCCACGGTGCTTTCCCATTCGTTGTTAATTGCGCCGAAAATTCTGTCGCGCATTTCAACATCTTCAACCAGCTCGGAATAACTGGCCGCGATACCCATGTCAGTCTTGGATAACACCATGTCCATGTTCGACATCAGGCCACGAAAGAATGCCCAGTTTTTGTACATGGCTTGGAGTTGCGCCAAGCCTGCCTCGCCTTCGCGAGCAATGAATTGTTTCACTGCGCTGCCAAAGCCCAGCCAGCCAGGCAGCAGCGTGCGATTCAAGCCCCAGCTGAACACCCAAGGAATGGCGCGCAAATCTTCGATGCGGTCGGATGCTTTGCGCGACGAAGGGCGGCTGCCGATGTTGAGTTCGGCGATTTCGCGTATCGGTGTGGCGGTGAAAAAGAATTCGGTGAAGCCGGGTGTTTCGTAAACCAGCTTGCGATAAGCGGCGAACGCGTCACGGCTCAAGGCCTCCATGATGCGGTGATATTCTGGCATGGTGCTGTCCGCACCGTGGTGATGCAGCAACGTCGCCTCCATGGTGGCAGCAATCATCGTTTCTAAATTGCGTCGACCGATTTCGGGATTGGAATATTTGCTGGAGATCACTTCGCCTTGTTCGGTGATGCGGATTTGTCCGTTCACACTGCCGGGTGGTTGCGCCAAAATCGCATCATAGCTAGGGCCGCCACCGCGACCAACTGTGCCGCCACGACCGTGGAACAAACGCAGCTCAATGCCATATTTGGCGAAAACTTTTACCAGCTCCACTTCAGCTTTGTACAGCTCCCAGTTGGCAGTGACATAACCGCCATCCTTATTGCTGTCGGAATAGCCGAGCATTACTTCTTGCACGTCACCGCGACTCTTGAGCAACTGGCGATAGTAGGGGATGGCAAACAGTTCATCCATGATGATGCCGCAGCCGCGCAAGTCTTCAATGGTTTCAAACAGCGGAATGATGTTGACGTGCAAGGCAGGCGTTACGCCACATTCCAAGAGATTGACTTGTTGCAACATCAGGGCGAGCTCCAGCATGTCGCTCACCGCATCGGTTTTGGAGATGATGTGATTGGGCAATGCGTCTCTGCCAAATCGTTGATGAATATCTACTGCCGCTTGCATGATGCGTAATTCGCTTTGTGCGATTGCGCCGTATTGATTGATGTCACCGAGCAAAACTTTGTTAGCTTGCAATGCGGTCAACAAAGTTTTGCGCCGCGCTGCTTCGTCCAACTTTGCATAAGCCCCACCGATGCCGAGCAACTCACTAACAGTTTCCTCAATCAGCGCGCTGTGTTGACGCATATCCAGCGGTGCGAGGTGGAAGCCAAATACTTCTACGGCGCGGCGTAAATACGCGATGCGACCGCGTGCCAAATACACGGCATGGTGCTTAAACAGTGAATCGATCAGCACATCCAGATCTTTAATAAAATCAGCCGGCGATGAATAAGGTTGGGCATTTTTATCGACTGGAGGCAGGTGTGAAATCTCATGCCCCAGCTGTTTGACGGTTGCCGAGAGTCGCGAGTAAATCAACACTAAAGCACGACGATAAGGCTCATCAGCGCGGCTGGTAGATTGATCCGGCGACGCATCGGACATGGCACGCAACTCATCGCTGATGTCCACCAAGCGGTCGGTCAGGCTGAGTCGTCTGCCAAGGAGATTTACTTCGCTTAGATAATGTTCAAACGCGACAGATGAGTGTTGTTGCACCGCATCGGTCATCACATCATGTGTGACAAACGGGTTGCCATCGCGGTCTCCGCCTATCCAGCTGCCGACGCGCAATAGTGCGGGAATCTTAATGTCTTTATCAAAACGGCCTTCAAGCTGCTTTTCTAAATTCGCGTAAATTTTGGGAATCTCGGTCAGGAAAGTGTAGCGATAAAACTCCAGACCATTTTTGATTTCGTCATTCACAGTGAGCTTGGCACTACGCAACATGCGCGTCTGCCACAAGATCAACACGAAGCGATGCAGTGCTTCTTCGTTCTCAGCGAGGTCGTCAGGGGTCATGTCAACACGGTCACGTTCCGACAACAAGCGCGAAATAATCAATTGGCAATCAAGTATGCTTTTGCGTTGCACTTCGGTGGGGTGCGCCGTTAATACAGGGGAAATCACCGCACTATTGAGGAAGGTTTGCAGCGTTTCTTTACTAATTTTTTTGTCTTCGATGCGTTGTAATGCCAGCATCAAGCTGCCATCTT
>CANFCA010000196.1 GCA_947445045.1 Gallionellaceae bacterium | reverse complement strand
AATACGGCACTAAAGCTGCTGCATAAGCACGCTGCTAAACGGCTCACAAAAAGGCAGCGTTTGCTGCCTTTTTCTTTTACAGTAACAACATAATGTATTTCATCAAACCCACCGACCCTTATCCGATTACGCCTACAAAAGCGGTGATGTTGGGATTGCTGTGCCTAATCTGGCTGGGCACGGGGCTGGTTGGTCACGACCCTTGGAAATCAGACGACGCTTACAGCTTCGGCTTGATCTATTCGATGCTGCAAAGTGGCGATTGGTTAGTCCCCACCTTAGCAGGCGAACCGTTCATGGATAAGCCGCCACTGTTCTACTGGACAGGTGCGGCATTCGCCAAATTATTTTCCCCCTCTCTTCCTTTGCATGATGGCGCACGTTTGGCGAGTGGTTTTTATACGATATTGACGCTGCTGTTTATGGGGTTGGCGGGTCGCAAATTGTATGGTGAAAATCGTGGATGGGCGGCGGCGGTTATTTTGATTGGTTGCCTCGGTATGCTGGTGCGTGCGCACGAGATGATTACCGATCTTGCCCTACTGGCGGGCTGTGCGATGATGCTGTACGGTTTTATTCATAGCCAAGCGCGTGTATTGCGCGCAGGATTTTGGATCGGCACGGGCATGGGCATCGGCTTCATGTCCAAAGGCTTCATCGCGCCGATATTGTTTGTTTTAATCGCCGCTTGCTTACCTGCAATTTTCAAAATCTGGCGCACTCGTCATTACGTTAACAGCCTTGTTATCGCCACCCTATTTGCTTTGCCCTGGCTCACTATCTGGCCACTATTGCTCTACCAACATTCACCTCAGTTATTCTCTGATTGGGCATGGACACACAACATCGGAAATTGGTTTGGCTACGCAAAATCCGGCCCCAATGCGGAATCTTTCTACTACCTAAAAAATCTGCCGTGGCTGGCATGGCCAGCACTGCCGTTAGCGATTTGGGTGGTATGGAAATCACGCAAACGCTTGGCACAACGTGACGATTTGCAATTACCGCTCGTGGTGTTTGGCGTAATGATGGCGACGCTCAGTTTCGTGCCCAGTATTGAGGAGGTGTTCGCCTTGCCGATGCTGCTGCCCATTGCGTTGCTCGCAACCGCTTCGCTATCCATGTTGAAACGGGGCGCAGCCAATGCACTCGATTCATTTGGCTTGATGACTTTTGCGCTGCTCGCTATTTTGATGTGGTGGGGTTGGGCGGGTTTATTGTTAGACAACCAAGCGAAAATTACGCACTGGCTAAAGAATTTTCAACCTGGATTTGAGCCGGAATTGCACACCACTTCGTTCACCATTGCCATTATCGCTACAGTGCTATGGTTAGTAATGGTGTGGCGTGTGGGCCGTTCGATGCGCCGCGCAGTAGTCAATTGGGCAGCGGGCATGACGCTCATTTGGGTGCTGGCAATGACGCTGTGGTTGCCGTGGCTGGATAGTGGAAAGAGCTATCGCGGCATGGTTACTTCATTGCGCGTATCGCTACCTCGAAATTACCTATGCATCGCAGGAGAAAATATCGGCGAAGCACAACGTGCCATGCTGCATTATTTCGGCAACATCATTACTCAACAAGACGTTAAGCATCGTTGTGATTTGCGCCTCATTCAAGGCGATAAACTTTCCAAACCTTTATCCAATGAAAAGCGTTGGGAGAAGATTTGGGAAGGCAGTCGCAAAGGTGATAAAAATGAACACTATCGCTTGTATCAGCGCGTAGTTCAGTAAGGGAATAAATAATGACTCCGTTGATCGTTGCAGCAATCTACAAATTTGTAAAATTATCCGATTACGTTGAACTGCGCGCACCGCTACAAGCGCGCTGCAACGAACTCGACATCACGGGATCATTGTTGCTGGCCGAAGAAGGTATCAACGGCACAATCGCGGGAACACGCACTAACATCGATCAGATATTAGCTTACCTACGCAGCGATCCACGCTTGTCCGATCTGCCACACAAAGAATCTGCCGCGATTGCCCCACCGTTTTACCGCATGAAGGTCAAGCTTAAAAAGGAAATCGTGACGATGGGCGTGGCGGGTATCAGCCCTACCGAACTAGTTGGTCAATACGTTAAACCAGAGGATTGGAATGCGCTTATCAGCGCCCCCGATGTGTTATTGGTGGATACACGTAATGATTACGAAGTGGATGTCGGCACATTCAAGGGTGCGTTAAATCCGCACATCACCACCTTCCGCGAATTTCCTGAGTACGTGAAAAATAATTTCGATCCTGACAAGCAACCCCGCGTGGCGATGTTTTGCACGGGGGGTATTCGATGCGAAAAAGCCTCGGCTTATATGCTCAAAGAAGGTTTTGCTGAGGTCTATCACCTGCAAGGTGGCATCCTTAAATATCTGGAAAATATTCCTGAAGAAGAAAGCCTATGGGAAGGTGAGTGCTTTGTGTTCGATCAGCGTGTCGCGGTAGGGCAAGGCTTGCAACCTGGAAATTTTGAGTTGTGTTATGGCTGCGCTCGCCCTATTACTGCCGAAGAAAAAGCCTCACCTAAATTTGAGCAAGGCATTTCATGCCCGCGCTGCCACGATAGTCTCACGCCAGAAAAACGTAAAGGTGCAATAGAACGAAATAAGCAAATTGAATTATCTAGCACACGCGGCGAAAGCCACATCGGCAAACAGAACAAAAAAACCAAATCATCACCAAGTTAATTTTATTTGCGATGGCAGGTTAGACACATCTGGCTACTTTCATTTGTCCCTCGCAAATAATCATCATCTGGCTCTTCTCTAGCAACGGGCGATCTCTCATGTTCACGATGACATGACGCGCAAGTAATGTAAGCCACACCTTTTGTTATAAAAACGCGTATCTCCTCAACATCAGGCTGACCATTTCCGTTTTGATCAAAATAAGAAATATCATTTTTCAAGCCCGTCGGCATTTTATACTCGTCGTATATCGCCGAGCCCAACGGGTAAGCCACACCAACCTTATGATGCACCTCATTATTCACGTAATATCGGCTGACATCTACCTTGCCAGTTGAGCCACCAGAAGCATGGCAGAACAAGCAGTCATCATTTTTAGCGTAGCCTTTTTGCGTTGCACCACCTTGCACACAGCCTGAAATAGCGACCAATAAAAATGACGTTATGACAATGATTGGCAAAACTCCTCTTAGCTTTAACATAATCCCCTCCCAGAGATTTACTCATCAATTAGACTTGCCTCAATATCGCTTAGCCAAAAATTAAGGGTGTACCATCGGCTTCTTCTGCTTACGATGACAAGTGAGACAGAGTTCACCATCCACATTCGTGCCACGCAAATAGTCATCATCAGGATGATGTACGACAACGGGAGATTTACTGTGTTCTCGGTGGCATGAAACACAGGTTATTTCAGCGATATTATCGTCCCAGAATAATCGAATTTCATCCGCGCCTAATTTCCCATCTCCGTCGCGATCAAAGAATGCCATGTCTCCTTTGCGACCAGTGGGCATATTAAAATCTTCCCCAAACTTTGCGTTGATTGGGTACTTCACGTCTACTGGATGATGCCCCGCTTCGTTGTTATAAATATGGCCAAATTCCTTCACACCATTGGCACTCCCTCGCGTATGACAGAATTGACAATCGTCATCATGCTCATAGCCATCTGGTGTTTCACCACGCTGTACACAACCCGCAACAAAAATACTTACAAGAGCAAGCGCTAAAACTCCAAACAGAGATTCTTTTAGTCGTAGCACATTGCCTCCTGAAATTT
>CANFCA010000195.1 GCA_947445045.1 Gallionellaceae bacterium | reverse complement strand
TTCCCCATGCCTTTTAACGCCCATTCATAAACTACCAAAGATGGCGCTACGCCAAATGAAACCATGTCGGAAAGGCTATCGTACTGCGCGCCAAATTCACTTTCGGTATGCGTCAGCCGAGCGACACGGCCATCCAGCGCATCCAATACCATTGCGATAAATATCGCGATAGCGGCAAATTCAAACTTGCCATTCATCGCTTGGACGATGGCGTAAAAACCTGAAAAAAGCGCGCCCGTGGTGAACAGGTTAGGCAGCAAATAAATACTGCGTTTGCGCAAATTCATTGTTTTGCGAGAATTGAATTCATCCATGTTTTTTCCAATTCAATTTATGAATTTTCAGAGTATCAGGTTTGCAACAACACTGCCAAATGATAGGGGATGAGGTAATTTACAAAACCTTAATGAAATAGGGTGGACATGCCACCCTATTATTCTTGAAGCGGTGACTCAGCTTAGTTCTTGCTTTGATCAACCAATTTATTTTTAGTAATCCAAGGCATCATACCGCGCAATTGCGCACCAACTGTTTCAATTGGATGCTCGGCATTCAAACGACGACGTGCGGTCATTTCTGGATAGTTAGTACGGCCTTCCAAAATGAAGCGTTTAGCGTAATCACCATTTTGAATGTTCTTCAGGCACTCTTTCATTGCAGCACGCGCTTCGTCGCCAATCACACGGTGACCCGTTACATATTCGCCATATTCTGCGTTGTTTGAAATCGAGTAATTCATGTTGGCAATACCGCCTTCGTACATCAAATCTACAATCAACTTCAACTCATGCAGACATTCAAAGTACGCCATTTCTGGCGCGTAGCCCGCTTCAGTCAAGGTTTCAAAACCTGCCTTAACCAACTCCACAGCACCACCGCACAATACGGCTTGCTCGCCGAACAAGTCGGTTTCAGTTTCTTCACGGAAATTGGTTTCGATCACGCCACCTTTAGTACCGCCGTTTGCTGCCGCGTAAGACAACGCGATATCGCGTGCTTTGCCCGACTTATCTTGGAATACTGCAATCAAACTTGGAACGCCGCCGCCTTTAACATATTCAGAACGCACGGTGTGGCCAGGACCTTTTGGCGCAATCATGATCACGTCAATGTCAGCACGCGGTACAACCTGGTTGTAATGAACGTTAAAGCCATGTGCAAACGCCAATGCCGCGCCAGCCTTCATGTTTGGTGCAATATCTTCGTGGTAAACCTGAGGAATATTTTCATCTGGCAACAGAATCATCACCACATCCGCCTCTTTTACAGCAGCGGCAACTTCCATCACCTTCAAGCCCGCACCTTCTGCTTTGCTCCAAGACGCGCCGCTCTTACGCAAACCAACGGTGACATTCACACCAGAGTCACGTAAATTTTGCGCATGTGCATGACCTTGTGAACCGTAGCCCACGATAGTGATTTTTTTGCCTTTGATTAAGGATAGGTCTGCATCTTTGTCGTAAAAAACTTTCATGTCATTCTCTTTCGTTTAATAAAATTAGTTATAAATTACAGCTTCAAAATTCGTTCACCTAAACCAATTCCAAGCGCACCCGTCCGAACAGTTTCAAGAATCTGTTCACGCCCGACAATCTTCAGAAAGCTATCTAGCTTAATGCAGGTATCGCACAACTCTACCGTGCAAGTCGTCTCCGATTCATTGATGACGCGCCCTTGAGCCGTGGTAACCGCACGCTTCAAAGCCTCACGTTCTGCACCACTGGCACGCACTTTGACTAACATCAACTCGCGCTCCAAATGCTCGCCTTCATTCAAATCCATCACCGCCGCCACATCAATCAGTTTGTTCAACTGCTTGTTGATTTGTTCAATGACCGCATCCGAGCCATGCGTGACGATGGTCATGCGCGATAAGGTTGGGTCTTCGGTTGGGGCGACTGTCAGCGATTCAATGTTATAGCCACGTGCCGAAAATAATCCCGCCACACGAGACAACGCGCCGGCCTCGTTTTCCATTAGCAAAGAAATAATATGTCGCATTACAAATCCTCCGACAAAATCACTTCAGACAAACCTTTGCCGCCTGGCACCATCGGGAATACGTTTTCGGTTGGATCAGTACGGAAATCCATAAATACCAAATCGTCTTTACGCGCGAATGCTTCTTTCAATGCCGGCTCGACATCAGAAGGATTATCCACTCGGATTCCAACGTGACCATATGCTTCAGCAAGTTTCACAAAATCTGGCAACGCATCCATGTAGGATTCAGAATAACGATTGCCGTGGAAGAACTCCTGCCACTGACGCACCATACCGAGGTAACGATTATTAAGCGAAATCACTTTAATCGGCAGATGGAATTGCTTGCAAGTAGAAAGTTCCTGAATGTTCATTTGAATGCTGCCTTCGCCCGTCACACAAGCCACGGTTGCACCCGGATTAATCAGTTGCACACCCATCGCGGCAGGCAAGCCAAAGCCCATCGTGCCGAGACCACCAGAGTTAATCCAACGACGCGGTTTATTAAACTTGTAATATTGCGCCGCCCACATTTGATGCTGACCTACGTCTGAGGTCACAAATGCATCGCCACCGGTAATTTCGCAAAGTTTTTCAATCACGAATTGTGGCTTGATAATTTCGGTGGAATTTTTGTAGCGTAATCCACCACCTTTAACACGCCACTCATCCACCTGCTTCCACCAAGCGGCCAATTCAGTTGGATCGGGGCGTTGCGGACTAGCGCGTAATACTTCAAGTAACTGCTCTAACACCAGCTTCAAATCGCCCACCACGGGCACATCCACTTTGACGCGCTTGGCAATAGACGAAGGGTCAATATCGATATGAATAATCTTGCGCGGAATTTGCGCGAAGTGCTCTACGTTCCCAACCACGCGATCATCAAAGCGTGCGCCAATGGCAATCAGCACATCGCAATACTGCATAGCCATACACGCTTCATACGTGCCATGCATACCGGGCATACCGACAAATTGCTTATCGTTAGCAGGATACGCACCCAAGCCCATCAGAGTGTTCGTACAGGGAACGCCCAACAAACGAACCAGCTCAGTCAACTGTGCAGATGCACCCGCCAGCACCACGCCACCACCGCTGTAAACCATAGGACGCTTGGCTTCCAACAACATTTTTGCAGCACGTTTAATCTGCTCAATGTCACCCTTGCCTACTGGATTGTAAGAACGAATCGACACGCTTTCGGGATAAATAAATTCGGTTTTATGCGCAGAAATGTCTTTCGGAATATCCACCAACACAGGACCCGGACGACCCGATTTAGCGAGATAAAACGCCTTCTTAATGGTCGGCGCAATATCTTTAACGTCTTTAACCAAAAAATTATGTTTGACGCAGGGGCGGGTAATACCAACCGTATCGACTTCTTGAAACGCGTCTTCACCAATCGCATAGCTAGGCACTTGCCCGCTAATCACCACCATAGGGATCGAATCCATATAGGCAGTGGCAATGCCCGTCACTGCATTCGTCAACCCCGGCCCTGACGTGACTAATGCCACTCCCACCTTCTCGGAAGAACGCGAATAGCCGTCTGCTGCGTGCAGCGCAGCCTGCTCATGGCGCACTAGAATATGCTTAACCTTATCCTGCTGACATAGTGCATCATAGATATGCAGCACCGCTCCACCAGGATAGCCAAATATGTACTCAGCGCCCTCTTCCTGCAAACATCGAATAGCGATTTCCGCGCCCGTCAACTCCATCACAAACACCTTAAAATTTAGCAAAATAGAACCGCGTAGGATAATGTTTGGCGGG